>JAUWSB010000068.1 GCA_030610255.1 Bacteroidota bacterium | reverse complement strand
AAAACATAAATTTATTTGAAAACCGTTTACTTGAAAATTGGGAAGAATTGCCACAGTTCTTTATTTCATCTGCAAAAACCAAAGCAGGAAAAGAAAATATTTTAAATTTTATTGAAAAAACAAATACAATTTTCAGCACATGACAGATTCAGCAAAAACCACATATTTAATGCCTGTCCATAAAGTCAAAGAATTTTGGAAATGAAGCACCAAATAACAAAAAAATAAATATCAAAACTTGTCCGTCCATACGGATTCCTTTCAGTCATATGAAGCGAAGCAAGTCCGTATGGATGGATAAATTCTAAATGCTTAGTTTATAGACGAACTCTATTTATATTCTACCAGAACCTGTCCTTTTGAAACATTATCACCAACTTTAACAAAAATTTCCTTTATAACGCCATCAATGGACGAAATAATATCGTTTCTCATTTTCATTGCTTCTAAAACAAGCAACTTATCGCCGACACTAATACTACGACCTTTTTTAACATAAATTTTTCTAATACCACCCGAAATAAACGCAGTTACTTTTTTGTCATCACCATCTACATAAGGCTTTCTTGATAAATACTTTTTTGTTAAAAGAGTTTTATACTTAACATTGTCAACATTCAGGTATTTGTATTTTATTGCCGGTTTTTTTTCACCCATAATTTATAATACTAAAATGGTGGAATACCATGTTTTTTATCCGGAGTTACTTCTGTTTTTTCTGAAGAAATCTCTAAAGCATGAATAAGTATGTTTCTTGTTTCGCTGGGTTCAATAACCGCATCAATGTAACCATAAGCAGCAGCGACATAGGGATTTGCATATTTTTTCTTATATTCTGCAACTTTTTGCTTACGAACTTCATCAGGATTTTCTGCACTTTGTATTTCTTTCCTGAATATAATATTTGCAGCTCCCTCAGGGCCCATAACAGCAATTTCTGCGGAGGGCCAGGCAAAAACAAAATCTGCTTTTAAATGATGTGAACACATTGCAATATATCCACCTCCATAAGCTTTTCTAAGAATAAGAGTTATTTTTGGAACAGTGGCTTCTGAATATGCATAAAGTAATTTAGCTCCATGCCTGATAACTCCTGCATGTTCCTGATCAACGCCAGGCAGATATCCCGGCAAATCAACAAAAGTAACCAAAGGAATACTAAATGCATCACAATATCTAATAAATCGTGCTGCTTTATCAGATGAATCAACATCCAAAACACCTGCTAAATATAATGGCTGATTTGCCACAAATCCAACCGTTTCTCCACCCAAGCGTGCAAAACCTATAACAATATTAGGTGCAAATCTTTCCTGAATCTCCATAAGTTCCGAATCATCACAAACTGCTTTAATAACATCTCTAATGTCATAAGGTTGTCTTGGATCAGTGGGTATAACAGAATCAATCTTATATTTTTTGGATTTGGGAGCTTTTTTCGGGAACGAATCAGCTTTTTTCTTGTTACTCCATGGGATAAAACTGATAAGTTGTTTTATCTGGTCAAAACATTCCTGTTCGCTTTCAGCATAAAAATGTGCATTACCTGTAATTTCCGAGTGAACAAGTGCACCACCGAGTTCTTCCATTGAGATTTCTTCGCCAAGAACGGTTTTTATAACTTCTGGTCCGGTGATAAACATTTTAGAAATTTTGTCAACAACAAACACAAAGTCGGTTAAAGCCGGAGAATAAACAGCACCACCGGCGCAAGGACCTAAAATAACAGATATTTGCGGTATAACGCCTGATGCCTGTGTGTTTCTGTAAAATATCTCCCCGTATCCGGCAAGTGAATTAACACCTTCCTGAATACGTGCACCACCTGAGTCATTTATCCCGATCAAAGGAACTTTCAATTTCATGGCATGGTCCATTATTTTGGTGATTTTTTTTGCATGCATATATCCTAAAGAACCTCCTGCAATGGTAAAATCCTGGGCATATATACAAACTGGATGCCCGCTCAATATTCCTGTACCTGTAATTACACCATCACCCGGAAGGTATTTTTTATTCATGTCAAAATCTTTAGCTGCATGCTCAACAAAAAGATCATATTCATAAAACGTCTTTGGATCAAGAATAGCAATTATTCTTTCTCTCGCCGTAAGTTTTCCAATTGCTTTTTGTTTTTCAATGGCTTTTGAACCACCTCCTTTCAAGGCATCGCGCATTCTTCTTTTTAGATCTGAGGATTTTCGTTTTACGGGCTTATCGGAAGATTTTTGTTTATCTGGCATATCTGAATATTTTATTACTACAAAAATAATGTATTATCAGTAAAATGCAATAATAAATTAAGTGCTATATTGCTAAAGTCTTGTAATTATTGACATTATATTTAAATAAATTTATTAACTTTGCGTTATATTTTTAAAACATTTATAAAATCATTATCAGTTGAAAAAATATTTATTGTCCACTCTCATTATTTTTTGCATTGCATTACAAACACCGGCACAGATAAGTACAAGTGATTCTTCAACCACTGTTATGATGTTTAGCGCATTTTATGGTTATCAATTTCCGGGAGGTGATATGAAAAACCGTTTTGGCAGTAATTCGGATATTGGTGCGGGTTTTCAGATTAAAACCAAAAACAACTGGATTACAGGTGTGGATTTTAATTATCTTTTTGGAAACACTGTAAAAAACCAAAGTTCATTACTTGATATGTTAATAACAAGTAATGGAGAAATTATTGATGCAAACGGAACATACGGAATTTATCAATTATTTGAAAGGGGAATATTCTTATCCGCCAAATTCGGAAGGCTTTTTCCATTGTTTGGGCCTAATCGCAATTCAGGAATTATAATTACAGCTAGTATCGGGTATCTGCAACATAAAATCCGAATTGATGTCGAAAATAATACTATTCCTCAATTAGATGGTGACTACAAAAGAGGATATGACAGATACTCAAACGGTATTGCCTTTAGTGAATTTATCGGATATATGTATTTGGGTAATAATAGACTTATCAGTTTCTTTGCCGGATTTGAATTCATACAAGGATTCACTAAAAACCGCCGGGATTTTAATTTTGATGAAATGAAAAAAGATGATTCAAAACATTTTGATCTCCTGTCGGGTATCAAAGTGGGTTGGATAATTCCACTCTACGGTCGCACTTCGCAAAAATATTATTACCACTAAATCAAATGATGTAATGGCTTTTCTTTATAATCTTGCAATCTACGGATACTATTTCCTTATTTTAATTGCTTCTTTATTTAATAAAAAAGCAAGACAATGGATTGCCGGAAGAAAAAATTTATTCAACCATATAAAAACAACAATTGGAAAAGAGCAGAACATCGTATGGTTTCATAGCGCTTCACTTGGCGAATTTGAACAAGGCAGACCCGTAATTGAGGCTTTTCGTGAAAAATTTCCAAAGTATAAAATTTTACTTACTTTTTTTTCGCCTTCAGGATTTGAAATAAGAAAAAATTACACAAGTGCTGATTATATTTTTTACCTGCCGATTGATACAAGAAAAAATGCCAATAAATTCATAAAAATCATTAAGCCAAAACTCGCTTTTTTTATCAAATATGATTTTTGGTATAATTATATTAATGCTTTATCAAAAGCTAATATTCCAATCTTTTTTATTTCAGCAATTTTCAGGAAGGAACAATACTTCTTTAAGTGGTATGGTGTTTGGTTCAGAAAAAATCTGAATAAAATTTCTTATTTTTTTGTTCAAAATAATGAATCCGAAAATTTGCTTAATTCAATTGGAATAAAAAATGTTTTGGTTAGCGGTGATACACGTTTTGACAGGGTGTTTGCTCTTGCACAACAAAAAAAACCTTTCCCTTTAATTGAACAATTCAAACAAATTTCCGAAGTTTTCCTTGCGGGAAGTACATGGCCTCCTGACGAGGAACTGATCCTTGATTTAATAAAAAACAATTTACATGATCTGAAGTTTATTATCGCCCCCCACGAAACTCATAAAGAGAGAATTGACTCTCTTATAAAAAATATAAATGCTAAAGTTTTAAAATATTCTGAAGCTACTGATAAAAATATTAATGAAGCGGATATCTTAATAATTGATTCTGTCGGGATTCTTGCCCATCTTTACCAATATGCAACCATAGCATATATTGGCGGGGGCTTTGGAGTTGATATTCATAATATCCAGGAGCCGGTAACTTTTGGGAAGCCGGTAATTTTCGGTCCAAAATATCACAAGTTTCAGGAAGCAAGGGATTTGGTTAAACTCGGTGGGGCATTCAGTATTTCAAGCATTAATGATTTAATAAAGATAACCAACAAATTATTGAAAAACCGAAGCTATTATTTGGAATGTTCGGAAATATGTAAAAATTATATTATTGAAAAAACCGGTGCTACTGAAATGATTATTAAAAATACCATAAAGACACTATATAATTATGAATACAAGAATTAATAAAGTTAACAAGGTTGCGGATACAAAAAACATTGTCTTTTTATTATCCGATTTAAAAAATCTGAATACAGATATTTTATCTGAAACTGAGATAAAATATGCAAGGCAACAACATACTAAAAACAAAAAAGAGCTGATATCTTTTAATCACATCACAAATTGGATTTTTATCCAGTTTATCAAAAATGAAAAAATTAAATACAAAAAACTTGAATTGTACAGAAAAGCCGGAGATAAAATATTATCTGAAATAAATGCTAATAAAATAAGTAAAATATTTATTAATGATGTTGAAGGAAAGGCAAATGAAACCTTAGCTTTCGCAGAAGGGATGGCTCTAAGTAATTACCGCTTTCTGAAATACAAAAAAGAAAAAAAAGAAAAAGCAAATTCGCTGAAGTCAATTAATATTTTCTCAAAGGCAGTAAAAAAAGCTGAAATTGACGAATTGAACATAATAATCAAGGCGACTAATATTTGCCGAAATCTGGTTAACGAACCGGTTTCATTTTTAAATGCTGTAACCCTGTCAAAAGAAATTGAAAAAATGGGCAGGGAAACAGGTACAAAAGTTGAGGTTTTAAACAAGAAAAAAATTGAAGTTTTAAAAATGGGAGGTTTGCTTGCAGTTAATAAAGGCAGTGTTGACCCGCCCACATTTACAATTATTGAATGGAAGCCCGATTCGCCGGTAAATACAAAACCTTATGTTTTTGTTGGAAAAGGAATTGTTTTCGACACCGGCGGCTTAAATATCAAGACAGGCAATTTTATGGAAAATATGAAAAGCGACATGGCAGGTGCTGCTGCTGTTGCTTCTGCAATTTATGCAATTTCAATGGCTAAACTTCCGGTTCATGTTATAGGTTTGATACCTGCAACTGATAACCGGCTTGACGGAAATGCTTATGTTACCGGTGATATTATTACAATGTTTGACGGAACCTCTGTTGAAGTCATCAATACTGATGCCGAAGGCAGAATGATTTTGGCAGATGCACTTAGTTACGCTAAAAAATATAATCCTAAAATTGTTATTGATTTATCCACTTTAACCGGGTCAGCCAAAAGAGCAATCGGAAAATACGGAATTGTAGGGATGGAAATAAAATCAGAAAAAGAATTTAAAGAATTGCAAAAAAGCGGAAAAAATGTTTATGAACGTGTTGTTGAATTTCCTTTCTGGGATGAATATTCCGAAGAGCTAAAATCAGAAATTGCTGATATAAAAAATATTGGCGGCACAACAGGCGGAGCAATTACTGCAGGAAAATTTCTTGAGCACTTTACAAAATATCCATATATCCATCTCGATATTGCAGGACCGGCGTTTTTAGAAAAAAAAGACAGTTACAGGGGTATTGGAGGAAGCGGAATAGGTGTAAGATTATTGTTTGATTATATTAAAAGTAAGTACTGAATAAATGATAATGAAGTAGTAATTATAACTATTCACGATACAAGACAAGATCCTCAAAAATTGAAATTATAAATCTAAAACATCTGGCTTAAATTTATATAATCAATATATGTTGAGCTTTGCTCGCCAAAAACTTCCATTGTTTCACCGATAATTTTATAGGTACTTTTTTCTCCTGCTATCCTTGAAAACAATATTTCACATTCAACTCTGTTTTCATCTCTCATAATTACTTTTGCAAGATTATCATGCCTTTTTGAAGTTAGTTTATCCATACAAATCGGGCAGTAAAAATCTATCTGCTGACCCTCTTCAAAACTAAATGATGGATGGTGTTCAAATTTGTAATTTCCTAATTCGGGATGCATTAGTATCAATCCGCCTTTCCATTTTTTTGTTTTAGTTGTGAAAATTATTTTATTACCAACCCTCAGATGACCTTTGCATTTGGGACATAAAAAATCATAATCCATAACAACCTCCAATTTTTAAGTGTTTATTCATTATTTTAAGTTTGTCCATAAATATACAAAAATCAATAGCGAAAATCAAGTTTTTTAAATCTTTAACTGCATTATTCATAAAACACATTATGCAAAAAGCATTGGAAAATACAACAATAGTTTATTGTTTTATAATCATTTACCCCCTTTCCCTATGAAGCAAAGCAAGTCCGCAGGATGCTCTATGCTTTATACAAATTGATTATTTATTATGATTCTATTGACGAACTATAAATAATGGCTAAATAATCATAGTTCGCAAACTCTCGTATAAATTAATTTAATCTTATCTTTGCAAAAAAATATCAACTACAATGAATAACATTCCTGAAAAAGAAAATAAAATAAAAGTTGGAATTACTCACGGTGATATCAATGGTATAGGTTATGAAGTTATAATTAAATCATTTATTGATTCCCGTATCTTTGAAATTTTCACCCCTGTTGTCTTTGGTGTTTCAAAAGTTGCATCTTATCATAGAAAGGCTTTAAATATTAATGATTTTAGTTTTAATTTGATTAAAAAGCCCGAATATGCCAATCCTAAACGACCTAACATAATAAATTGCTATGATAGAGAAGTAAAAATTGAGCTTGGCAAATCCACCCAAACTGCAGGTGAATTATCATTACTTGCACTTGAATCTGCAATAAAAAGCCTAAAAAATAACGAAATAGATGTACTTGTTACGGCACCCATAAATAAGAAGAATATTCAGTCTAAGGATTTTAACTTTCGCGGACATACCGAGTACCTTGCTCAAAGATTCGAATGTGATAAATTCCTGATGCTAATGGTCAGTGAAAATTTCAGGATTGGGGTAGTTACCGGTCATATCCCATTGAAGGATGTAGCCGGTAAATTATCGCAGGAAATTATTATTGACAAACTCAGGATCATGAATGATTCTTTAATCAAAGATTTTAATGTTAGAAAGCCCAAAATTGCCATACTCGGACTGAATCCTCATGCAAGTGATGATGGTTTAATAGGAAAAGAAGAACAGGAAATTATTATACCGGCAATAAAAAAAGCATTTGATGATGATATTTTGGTTTATGGACCTTATCCTGCCGATGGATTTTTCGGGTCAAATACATATTCTCAATTTGACGGTATTTTAGCCATGTACCACGATCAGGCGATGATTCCTTTTAAAGCCCTTTCGTTTGGAAGCGGTGTGAATTTCACGGCCGGCTTACCTTACGTTAGAACATCTCCTGCACACGGAACAGCTTACGAAATTGCAGGCAAAAATGAAGCATCACCCGAATCGTTCAGGCAGGCAATATTTTTTGCAATAGATATATATAAAAACCGGCAGATTTATGAAGAATTAAACAAAAATCCGCTTAAAATCAGCACATCCGAGCATAATAATTCACAAACATAATTACTATGTTTTTTAACATGAAACTTGAAACATTTTTTTAACATAGCCAGTCTTCAGTCCTAAATCTGCAATTTTTTTGCCTGCTAAAGACTGCTGACTGCCAACTTGATTAACTATTATTTTATATTAACCCCGAATTAACATTTATTATGCCCCGAATAGATTATCCGGTTTCTGAAATTGCAAAAATTGTAAAAGGCGATTTGATAACCAATCAATCCCATGATATTCCTATAAAAGATATTCTAATAGACAGCCGTAGACTGATCTCACCGGATAATTGTTTGTTTTTTGCTCTGGTAAGCAAAAGAAACGACGGACATAAATATATTGATGAGCTATATAAAAAAGGCATCAGGTACTTTATTGTTTCACATCTGCCCCAAAATTTCAAGGAATATAAAAACACTGCATTTATTCTTGTTAAAAATACACTTAATGCCTTGCAATTGTTAAGTGCTGCACATCGCAAAAAATTTGATATCCCTGTAATCGGTATTACCGGAAGTAACGGAAAAACCATAGTAAAAGAATGGTTATACCAATTGATGAGCGAAAATATTAAAATTATCAGGAGTCCGAAAAGTTATAATTCACAGATAGGTGTTCCGCTTTCCGTTTGGCAAATGGAACAAAAATATGATCTTGCAATTTTTGAAGCAGGTATATCCGAGCCGGATGAAATGGATAAACTTCAAACAATTATTCAGCCTACTATCGGAATTTTTACAAATATCGGGCAAGCTCATGATGAAAATTTTATCCAAACAAATCAAAAAGTGGGAGAAAAATTAAAATTATTTACCAAAGTTGATACACTAATTTATTCCCCTGATCATGCTGAAATACAGGAGATAATTATTAGATCCGAAATTCTAAAAAACATTAATTCATTTATATGGAGCAAAAAGCCCGGAGCAGATATTTTAATCACAAACATTTCAAAACTTAATGGGAAAACAGAAATTACTGCTGAATTTAAAAATGAAAATATCAAAATTATTATTCCTTTTACTGATAATGCTTCAATTGAAAATGCGATACATTGCTGGGCAACAATGCTTTTTTTGAAATATAAAAATGATTTGATAGCCAAACGAATGTCAAAGCTTTGTTCAATCGCAATGAGATTAGAATTAAAAGAAGGAATAAATAATTGTTCAATCATCAACGACAGTTATAACTCTGATATTAATTCACTCGGCATTGCTCTGGATTTTTTGAATCAGCAAAAACAACATAAGGAAAAAACAATAATATTGTCCGATATACTTCAAAGCGGAAGAAATGATGTTGATCTTTATTCAGGAATAGCTGATTTATTATCAAACAAAGGAATTAAGCGAATTATCGGAATAGGACCTGCAATCAGCAAACAAGCAGATAAATTTAAAATTGATAAGTGTTTTTACTTAACTACTGATGAATTTCTCCAGAAATTCTCTTTTTCATCATTTCGTAATGAAAGCATATTATTGAAAGGGGCCAGGATATTTGAATTTGAGCAGATAAGTAAAGCATTGCAGCAAAAAGCTCATGAAACTATCCTTGAAATTGACCTTAATGCTATGGTACATAATCTTAATTATTATCGCTCAAAATTAAACCCTTCAACCAAAATTATGGCAATGGTAAAGGCTTTTTCTTATGGTAGCGGTAGTTTTGAAATTGCCAATGTTTTACAGTATCACAGGATTGATTATTTAACAGTTGCTTATGCAGATGAAGGTATTGAGTTGAGAAAGGCAGGAATTACCGTACCTATAATGGTTATGAATCCCGATGAACAAAGTTTTGACGGAATAATCATGCATAGTCTTGAACCCGAAATATATAATTTCAGAATACTTGGTTTGCTTGAAGAAGCAATAAAGAAAAATATCCTTCCAAAAAACAAGCCGGTAAAAATCCATATAAAACTTGATACAGGTATGCACCGCCTCGGATTTGAGGAAAAGGATATTGATAAACTCTCAAAGCAACTGGAAATCAATAAGTCAATTTATGTTCAATCAATCTTTTCTCATCTTGCAGCCAGTGAAGATCCTGCACATGATGATTTTACAAACCTGCAGATAAGCCTGTTCAAAAAAATGAGCGATTTACTGAAATCAAAAATTGACCATCCTGTTTTGCTTCATATACTGAATTCTGCCGGAATAAACCGTTTTCCATCTGCCCATTTTGATATGGTACGGATAGGTATAAGCCTTTATGGAATTGCTTTTGATAGAACCGAACAAAATTCTTTGGAAAATGTCAGCACTCTGAAATCAAGTATTTCACAGATAAAGAATATTCCTGCAAGAGATACAATAGGTTATAATCGTAAAGGTGTAGCTAAAAATGATATGGTTATAGCAATTGTTCCCATCGGGTATGCAGATGGACTTAGCCGTAAACTTGGCAACCGCAGGGGAAAATTGTTTGTTAATGGAAAATCAGCTTATATTGTCGGTAATATTTGCATGGATATGTGTATGATTGATATTACTGATATTAAGGCAAAGGAAGGAGATGAAGTAATCATTTTCGGAGATGATTATCCTATTCAGAACATAGCTAAAGATATGGATACAATTCCCTACGAAATATTAACAGGTATTTCCCGCAGAGTTAAAAGGATTTATTTTCATGAATGAAACCATATTTTAAACAGCAATCCCCTGACTGAAACATTCAATTCCGTTTACGTATTTTGAGCTTTTTATTATACGGAAAGGAAAATGATTTGTAATTGAGTTAGCCAAATTGTCTTTATTAAAATTATATTTTAGTTCAACAATTATATCTGTATAGTTTATAGAATGATTAGTAAAGGAATTATTTCTTCTTGAGATATACCGATAAATCATATTATTATCAACAGTAACCCGGAAATCTTTATCAAACGACCGGAAATATTTTCGTGTGTATCCGTTTAATAAATGAGGTTCAAGAGGTAAAATATCATATAAAGCCCATGCAGGTAACTCGGAGCGGACAAAGATGTCTTTTAGAATATCAATATTAAAATTCAAATTCAATTGAAAGGGTTTTAATAAAAACGTCAGCTTTTTGCCAACCATTCCGGTTTTAAATTTAAACTCTAAAACCGGTGATTTTATTTCACCAAACATATCGCCATACCATCTTATCCTTACCTTTTTTCTTTTGCTTTTGCCGACAACATTATCAAAAAAGAAAGATAAATTGGGTGTGTCTAAATAAATATTATTAACATTCCTTTCATGAAATATTTCGGAAAAAGCAGCCGGATGATTTTTTACAATTTGCTCAATACCCGGTTTGGAAAGATTTTTTACAACAAACTTTCGTTCGTACCGGATGTTTGTTTTGGGTTTTTTTGATTCTGGCATTTGGTAAATTATATGGGAAAGAATCATTATGGTTAATAACTCTTGTTATCAACAAAAGTAATTTTTACCGTGTCATTTAATTTTTGCAATTGATTTTTACAGGATTGCAAATTTTCAGGTTTTGGCGATTCAACCAAAAACGAAGCTTCAATTATTTCTTTATTTTCATCAAAACGTTTTAATTCGGAGTGCTTAAAATTTTCCCTTATAATTCGTGTTATATCATTTAATTGTATTTTGGATGGTGATGAACTGCTTACTGTAAAAAACAGGTTTTGACTTGTGCTTTTACTTGTAAACCAAAATCTTATCCATAAAATCATCATTGCAATAACAAAGGCAACCAATACTATCATGGTTTGATTTGCTCCTAAACCCAATCCGATTGATATTGCGAAAAATAAATAAATGAGTTCTTCTGGTTCTTTTATAGCAGCACGAAACCTTACGATTGATAAAGCACCCACAAGTCCTAATGATAATGCCAAAGAAGATTTTACAATTGAAATAATCAACATGGTTGTGAAGGCAATCAGCATGAAATTAGCTGCAAACATTTTTCTGTTGGATAAACTTTTGGCACATTTGGTATATGTCCTTTCCAATAAAAATGAAAGAACTACAATAACTGCAGAATTTATTAAAAACTCATTAACTGATATTTGAGCACTTTCAGTTATTAAAAATTTCTGGAATAATTCCCATTTAGTATTCATAATTTCAATTCGTTTTTAATTTATAACTGCTGCAAAAGTAAATCAATTTCAAATTTTACCCAAATTAATAATTCTCATAAAATAAAGCTGCAACATTTTTTTT
>JAUWSB010000086.1 GCA_030610255.1 Bacteroidota bacterium | reverse complement strand
TTCGACATCCATTTCCATTAAAATATTAAGTTCCGACCCTGCTCTTGATATCAAATTCAAATAAGCCTGGTTAATTTTTTTTGAATTAGGACCTACACCTTCTATTTCTGATAATAATTCTTTTAACGGGATTAATGAATAAAACGGGTGACGATTTTTTCGTTCCAGCACATTATCCCTGTCGGCTAACTGGGCTATCCGGTTCATCACTCCGACAGTGATTTTTTTGTTACAAACCGGACAAATCTCATCATGAATAATAGTTTCCAGAGGGTTCCAGCAAATACTGCATTTCCTATGACCGTCGAAATGATATTTTCCTTCCTGCGGGAAAAAGTCAATAGTACCCAGAAATTGCTTTGGGTCACCGGTTTTCATTGCATTAATAATTGAAAAATACGAAATTTCTGTATCAAAAAGGTTGGCGTTTCTTCCAAGCTTTTCAGGCGAATGAGCATCGGAATTTGCTGTTAATGTGTATTTATCCAGAAAGCTGCACATCCAGTTCATTGGCGGGTCGGTTGACAGACCCATCTCAACGGCAGTAATGTGATGCGACAGGTCCTCAAAACATTCCTCAATATTATCAAAACCTGATTTTGAACCCAAGACAGAGAACCATGGAGTCCAGATGTGGGCAGGAACAAAAAATATCTCCTCAGAGCAATCCAAACATAATTCCAGCAAATACTTTGAATCCAGCCCTAAAATCGGTCTGCCGTCGGAAGTTATATTAAATCCAAGTCCTGAAAGCTTTTGCTGAATTTTATCAACCACTTCAAAATTGGGAGCAAAAATTACATTATGGATTTTCCTGACCTTTCCGTTCTTTTTATAGATGTTGCTTATTTCGCTTGTCAGGACAAATCTTACATCATTTTCAGCAGCAAAATCAATTTTTTTCCTGAACTCATTTTTTACTTTAAAAAGTCCCGGTTCAGCAGGTTCTAATTTTTTCTTCAGTTCTTCCGTCCAGCCCGGGTGCGTAAAATCGCCTGTCCCGACAATTTTAATCCCCTTAATTTTTGCCCAGTATTCCAAAAATTCAGGCTTCAACTCTTTGCTTGTAGCAATAGAAAAATGCGAATGTATATGAAAATCACCGATGAACTTCATGAGATTGTTTTTAATTTTCTTTAATTTTCAACTTGTAGAATATCCAAATAACGCCTGATCGCCTTTACTGCGAATAATACCGAAATCCCTGTCATTTCCGGTTCGTTCATAAATTAATTCTGAAAGTTCTTTTTCTGATAATGAAAGTTTATGGCGAGCATTTAAACGCTCCCAGTCTTTTATGCGTTGTTCAATTATCTCGAATTTCCTTGTTTGGACAGCAAAATAGTTTTGTGCAAAAGCAATTTGTTCCTTTTTTGGGTCTCCGTTTTGAGCTATCAGATAACAAGCAAAACGAGTGAGCATAATATCGTTAATTTCGCGTTCGGTCCCTGAGCCGATTTTGACCATTTTGTTGATGTCAACAAAATGGTCTAAAACTATATGAACTGTAGTTTCGCAAGATGTTTTGGCTTTGTTTATTATCTTTAAGAAGTTACGCCATTCGGTATAGCCAAGTAAGTGTTGTAAATCCCTGGCTAACCAAAATTTTATACCATTCTCAGTTTGATTGGCATAAGATTCAAAATCTTCGGTAAGATGTTTTACAATTTCCTTTTTCATTTTCTTTTTATTTTGTTGCTGACTTACCTAACCTGTTGAAAGTTCTTTTTATTTTAATTATTTAGTTGTCTGCTAATTTACAATAAATACTACTTCACTATAATCTCATCCGCAAATATCCAGGCTTTTTCTCCTGCTCCTTTGTGCCAGTCGGGGCAAACACCAATATTTTTTGCAAGAACACGGATATACCTTGTTTTTTTATTGATGTTTTTTAAAAAAAAATCCTTAATGATTGCTCCATTATTATTTTCAGGAATATCATTAAAAACCGAGCCAACAGCTTTAAAATATTTACCATCTGTTGAAATTTCATAATCAACCTGTGTGGGCATAAAAATCCATGAATTCTGATCCTGCAGAAATCCGATTGAAATTTGATTTATCCTTTGTATTTTACCAAGATCTACTACTATATCAAGGTCAATGCCTTCATAACCCTGCCAATCTCCTGTGCGAAAATTATTACTTCCTCTTATAAAGTCAATCAAAGCAATATCACCACCACCTGTGTACTGCGGACTGTATGGATTGTTAATTTTGATACTTCTCCCGCCAGGAATTTTTATGAATTCAGCAGTAACTTTTTTACTTAGAAGCAATCCGTTATCAACTGCAAAAGTTTTAATAGTTGTTGTTTTATTAAGTTTTAACGGCTTTGTATATTCTTTGGAATTTATATCCGGTTTGCTTCCGTCAAGAGTATAATAAATTTTTGCATCTTTAAGAATACAATTTAATTTGACTTCGGTAGTTTTTGTGAATGTTTTTGAATCAGCGATAAAATAAGGAACAGGAGTTAATAAAAAGTCTTTGATCTCTGAAACAGGCACATTTTCTTTTCCTGTGCCCCAGTTTTTATTCGGTTCAGGCCCCATCTCAAAAACAAGTTCATCGCCCTTCATTATATTCGAATGTTTTATGTATGATTTATTAAATGGCTTTCCATTTAAACTTGCTGATTGAATATAAAAGTTATCATCTGAAACATTATTTGCCTTAATTATAAATTTATTTCCATTCTCTAAATTAATTG
The DNA here is from genome assembly GCA_030610255.1 of Bacteroidota bacterium. Classification (GTDB taxonomy): domain Bacteria; phylum Bacteroidota; class Bacteroidia; order Bacteroidales; family JADFUO01; genus JADFUO01. The sequence goes on along the minus strand of JAUWSB010000086.1, from coordinate 7,261 downwards.
TTACTTTCTTAAAAACCGGGCTGCCAATCGCATAGATGTTATCGCCGGGTGTTACCGGATAAAAACCCATTGCACTCAAAACATACCAGGCAGACATTTGTCCGCAGTCTTCATTTCCGCAAAGTCCGTCAGGTTTATCCGAGTATAAATCATCCATGATTTTTCTGATGAGTTTTTGCGTTTTCCATGGCTGATCCGCATAATTATATAAATAAGCTATATGATGACTTGGCTCGTTTCCATGTGCATATTGACCGATCAATCCGGTAATATCCGATTGGTGCCTTCCTGAAAGCTTGGTTTCAGTATAAAACATTTCATCCAACTTTTTTACAAATTGTTCATTACTGCCATATAAATTAATCATTCCCTGAATATCCTGAGGGACAAAAAAGTTATATTGCCATGTATTTGCCTCAGTTAGCATAAAGTTGACTTCAGCAGGGTCAAATGGTGTAACAAAAGTTTCATTTCTTTTCCCGCGAAAAAACCCGGTTGAATTATCAAACAAATTTTTATAATACTGAGCACGTGTAATATATTTCCGGTAATCTTTGTCTTTTCCTAATTTTTTTGCCATTTGTGCGATACACCAGTCATCATAAGCATATTCAAGAGTTTTTGATACTGATTCTCCTTCCTTGTCTGCAGGAATATACCCTGATTTTTTATAAAACTCAAGACCAAGATGGTTTTGCTCAGCACTTTTTTTCATGGCGTTAAAAGCCAGTTTAATATCAAAATCACGGATGCCTTTCATATATGCGTCAACAATTACAGGGACGGAATGATAGCCGATCATACAGCCTGTTTCATTACCTGCCAGTTCCCAAACCGGTAATAATCCCCCGCGTTTATAAATATCAAGAATTGATTTGATAAAGTCGGTTGTACGTTTATTTTCAATGATGGTAAATAGCGGGTGTTCGGCTCTGAATGTATCCCATAAAGAAAACACTGTATACATGTCAAAATCTTTTGCTTTATAAGTTTTTTTGTCATGTCCCCTGTATTTTCCATCAATATCCGAAAATAAATTAGGTGCAAGCAAAGAGTGGTAAAGAGCAGTATAAAAAATTGTTTTTTGTTTGATTGTGCCGCCTTTAACTTTAATTTTGTTTAAAGCTTTTTCCCATATTTTACGAGCTTTATTTTTAGTTTTTTTAAAATCCCATCCCTGCATTTCTTTTTCAAGATTGTTTTTTGCTCCCTCAATACTTACAGCCGAAATACCGACTTTTACAAGGATTTCTTCATTTTCTGATGTTTTATAATTTACAAAAGCTTTAATGTCTTCACCATAAACTTTTTGATAAACTTTTGAAATTTTGCCATTTTTCACTACTCCAAACGAATCAAACGGTTTTGAAAAAACAGCATAGAAATAAATACACTGGTCATCAGCCCAGCCATCTGTGCGGCGAACTCCGGTAATTTCGGTGTTGCTTAGAAATTCCAATTCAAGATATAAAATCTTATCGGATGTTAAACTTTCAGTTAAATCGATAATAATATGAGCATTATCAGTTTCGGGAAAAATATATTTTTGAAAACCTACACGTTCCGAAACTGTTAATTCAACATAAATATCGTAATCTTCAAGAATAACGGCATAATACCCGGGAGATGCTTTTTCTGTTTTATGACTGAACCGTGAGCTGTATCCTGAGTCGGGATCATCAGCGGTTCCAGGATTTAATTGTAGTTTACCGACTGTAGGCATAAAACGAATGTCGCCATAATCCCCGACTCCCGTTCCGCTTAAATGTGTATGACTGAACCCGAGAATGGTTTTATCGGAATAATGGTAACCCGAGCAACCGTCCCAACTGTTGATTCGTGTATCAGGACTTAATTGCACCATTCCAAAGGGCAAAGTGGCTCCGGGATAAGTGTGTCCATGTCCACCTGTTCCGATAAAGGGATCAACATAATTTATGTTTTTTTTGTCAACTGAGCAAGCAGTAAATAAAATTACAATTACTAATAAAAAAGGACTTAAATATTTCATTTTAAGTTTTTTTCTGCCAGGGAAATCTGCCGTCCAATTCAACTTGTAGAGATAAGCTAAGGAAAGTTCTTATTAATACGATTATTCCTAATGCAAACACTTGATTTAGCGTAGGATCTATAATTACAGTATGAATAATATCAGCGGCTATCAAAATTTCTAATCCTATTAGAATAGTTTTTCCAAGACCCATTTTTAATAATTTGAAGTTATCTGACTTTTCTTTCAGAAGACTGATTAAAAATTTTATAAGAAAAAATAATATACCCAAAACAATTATGATAACCCCAATGGCTTCCAAAATTTTAGATAACTGTTCAACAATAGTTTTTAAACTTTCCATATCAATAATTAATTACTCTTTAAATACATTTATTATAAAGTTAACTAAATACATTTGTTCTTTATTTTTTTACAAATCTAATAAAATTATTAAATTATATTTTCAGAAAATACCCTGATTCAATTAACTCGTTTTCCCCATCTTGATACAGAGCATAATCAAAACCTTTATTTATGCTAAAAGCCCCGATTTCACCTGATTTGTTAACGGCGATATAACCTACCTGGAATTTTTTGTAATCCTTTTGTTTATCGGCGATTCTTTTAATTGCTTCTTCGCATGCCTGCTGCGGAGTTTTTCCATTACGCATTAATTCCACAATAAGAAAAGCACCCAATGTTTTCATAACCAGTTCGCCAACTCCGGTAGCAACTGCTCCGCCAGCTTCATTATCAACATACATACCTGCTCCTATAATCGGCGAATCACCAACCCTGCCATGCATCTTATATGCCAGACCGCTGGTTGTGCATGCACCTGCAATATCTCCGAAATTATCAATAGTTAGCATGCCAATTGTGTCGTGGTTTTCTACGTTTATTACCGGATCATATTTTGATTTTGTTTTCCATTCTTCCCATCTTACTCTGGCTTTTTCTGTAAGTAAATCTTCTTTTTTAAATCCGTTTTCAAGGGCAAATTGTAAAGCACCTTTTCCGGAAAGCATAACATGAGGAGTTTTTTCCATAACCAATCGAGCTACCGAGATTGGATGTATAATATTTTGCAGAAAAGCTACTGACCCGCAATCTCCGTCTTTGTTCATAATACATGCGTCAAGAGTTACATTTCCGTCCCTGTCGGGATTACCACCATAGCCAACGCTGGAAACATCCGGGTCGGCTTCTGAAACCCGAACGCCCTGTTCAACGGCATCCAGTGAAGAACCTCCTTTTTTCAAAACTTCCCATGCAGCATTATTAGCAGCTAATCCGTGTCGCCATGTTGAAACGACCAATGGTGTGTATTCGTTATTTTTAATACCGGGGAAATGTAATTTTCTTAATGTTTCTGCTTTTAGCGATGAAGACAATAAAAGCCCCATTGAAGCAAGTGCAGAACCTGATAAAAATTTTCTTCTGTTTATCATATCTTATTATTTATGATGTGAATATTCAGTTTTTCAAAAATACGGAAAAATTCGATTAATCTTTCAAAATAAATATGAAATATTGGAATATCTATACGAACTCCTTTTAGTCGTTGTAATGTTGCATATTTTCATTATTCCAACATTTTAACATTCCATTTGATTTTTTTATTTTGTTATTCGTAAATTTGCAAACATGATTTATCCCAAAAACTTTGAACAAAAAATCGGGTTTGATATTATCAGGCAAATGCTGAAAGATAATTGCCTGAGCTCGCTTGGCGAAAAGTTCGTTGAAAATATATATTTTTCATACAATTTTGAACTTATCAAAAATCTTATTTGTCAGGTCGAGGAATTCAGGCAGATACTTATGTTTGAAGACGGATTTCCCACACAGGATTATTATGACCTCATCCCTGAATTAAACAGGATAAAAATCAAGGGAACTATCATTGACATTGAAAAACTTTTTGATTTAAAATCTTCATTAAATACAATATTTCATTGTTTGATATTTTTTAAAAAAACTGAAAATGAAAAATATCCTTACCTGAAGGAGCTTTCAAAAGAGGTGATTATTGAAAAACAATTATTGCAGCGTATTGACAAGATAATTGATGACAAAGGGAAAATAAAAGATAATGCATCACAAAAGCTAAAAGAGATAAGAAATGAACTTATAAGAAAACTGTCTTTTATTGATAAAAAGATCAGTCAGACATTAACTGCTGCCAAAAAAGCCGGCTGGACTTCCGGAGATGTTGAAGCAACAGTCAGAAACGGCAGACTTGTAATTCCTGTTTTGGTTGCCAATAAACGAAAAATCAAGGGTTTCATCCATGACGAATCAGCAACAGGACAAACGGTTTTTATTGAGCCTGCGGATATTTTTGATATAAATAATGAAATCCGTGAGCTTGAAAATGCTGAAAAAAGAGAAATTATCAAAATCCTTACTGATTTTACAAACTATCTTCGTCCACAGATTGAAGATTTAAAAAATGCTTTCAGATATCTTGGATTGCTGGATTTTATTCGGGCTAAGGCAAAATTTGCAATCAGCATTGAAGCTGTAAAACCTGTTATTATTAATGAACCCCTGATTGACTGGAAAAAATCAAGGCATCCGTTGCTTTATTTATCTCATAAAAATCAGAACAAATTAATTGAACCTTTAGATATAAATCTGGATAAGAAAAACAGAATTTTAATAATTTCCGGACCAAATGCCGGAGGAAAATCAGTCTGTCTGAAAACTGTCGGATTAATCCAGTATATGCTGCAATCGGGTTTGCTTGTACCTTTGAAAGAAGACTCCGAACTTGGCATATTTGAAAAAATCTTTATAGATATCGGCGATGAACAATCGCTTGAAAAAGACCTGAGCACTTACACTTCGCATTTATTAAATTTAAAATATTTTGTTTTAAATGCTGATGAGAAATCTCTTATACTGATTGATGAATTCGGCACTGGAACCGAACCACAGCTAGGAGGTGCCATTGCCGAAGCTGTTTTAGAAAAGATCAATGAGAAAAAGGCATTTGGAGTCATAACAACTCATTATTCAAATTTAAAATTATTTGCTGATAAAACCGGTGGGATAATTAATGGTGCTATGCTTTTTGATTCAAAAAATATGCAGCCGCTTTACGAGTTAAAAATCGGGAAACCAGGTAGCTCTTTTGCTTTTGAAATTGCCAGAAAAATCGGTTTTCCTAAAATCATTCTTAAAAATGCAGCAAAAAAAACGGGTAAAAAACAATTGGATTTTGACAAACAATTGCAACAACTGGAGGTTGAAAAACGTGAAATTGATAAAAAACAAACCGGGTTAAAAGTTGCTGATGAATTCCTTAGCGAAATAATCAGTAAATATGAAAGTTTGGTTGAAAAAATTGAAAGCACAAAAGAAAGTATTATCAGCAGGGCAAAAGAAGAAGCAATGGAAATTCTTGACGGCTCTAATAAATTAATTGAAAATACAATCAGGGAAATACGGGAAATTCAGGCGGAAAAAGAAAAAACAAAAAAACTAAGAAAAAAGCTTAAGGAACACAAAGAAAAAATCATCAGAAAAAAGCCTGCCGAACAATTGAAACCTTTGCTTGAAAAGAAAAAAATTAAACCTGTTTCCAAAGTTATTGATACTTATATTAATGTTGGAGATTTTGTAAAAATTACCGGTCAGGATACTATTGGCGAAGTAATTGAAATATCAGATGAAGATGTTTTAATTACATTTAATACAGTAAAATTCAGAACCCCAATCAACAAATTAAAAAAAGTATCAGGTAAAGAAAAAGTTAAAATTTCCCAAAGTTCATACAGCAATATTATTAGTGATAAAATTGCTAATTTTAAATTTTCAATAGATGTCAGGGGGAAAAGAGCCGAAGAAGCAATTTCAATTGTCAGGCAATATGTTGATGAAGCAATTTTACTAAACATGAAGGAAGTTAATATTTTACATGGCAAGGGAGACGGTATTTTGCGTGATGTGATCCGTGAATACCTTTCAACTATTCAGGAAATTAAACAATACAAAGACCAGCATATTGAAAGAGGCGGTCATGGGATTACGGTTGTAATGTTCAGGTAAAAAGGGTTGCCAACCTTTTTTCAGGTTGGTAACCCTGATATGAGTAATTAATTTATTGCAAAATAAATGATTATATTATTTTTTTAATAATATATTAAATGTTTTGTATCTTTGCAATCAATTTAGATTAATCAAAATTCTTATCAATTTACTAAATGAGAAAAAATATTTATTCTATAATAACTGGCACAGGGAGCTATATTCCTACAAAGCGAGTTCCCAATAAGGATTTTCTTAATAGTGAATTTTATAATCCGGATGGAATTAAATTCAAGGAATCAAATGAAGAAATTATCAGTAAGTTTGAAAAGATTACAGGTATTTTAGAAAGAAGACATATTACCGATAATCTTGTTGTTTCCGATATTGCTTATTTCGCTGCTAAGAATGCTATAGAGTCAGCAAAAATTGACAAGGAAAAATTAGATTATATAATTGTTGCTCAAAATTTCGGAGATGTAAAAGTAAATAATAAAAGGTCTGATTATGTTCCAAGTATTTCTGCAAGAGTAAAGCATAAATTAGACATAAAGAATCCATATACTATTGCTTTTGATTTGCCTTTTGGCTGCCCCGGATGGTTACAGGGAGTGATAATGTCTAATAGTTATATTAAATCCGGTAATGCAAAAAAAATCCTTATTATCGGTGCTGAAACACTTTCCAGAATATCAGACCCACACGACAGAGACAGCATGATTTATTCTGATGGAGCCGGAGCTGTAATTCTTGAGGCAACTTCAAGTAAAGAACCCGTAGGGATTCTATCCGATACTTCAAGGTCGGATACAATGATTTATTCAAAATTAATGTGGATGAATAAATCTTATAATCCTGATTATAAAGGTGATGAAATATTTCTTAAAATGAATGGTCGTAAATTGTATGAGTATGCCATATCAACAGTTCCGCAGGTTGTGAAAGATACAATTGAAAAAGCGGGGCTGATGCTTAACAATATAAAGAAAGTGCTAATACACCAGGCAAATGAAAAATTGGACGTGGAGATTCTAAACCGTTTGTTTAAATTATATGGAAAAACCAAAGTTCTTTTAGATGTTATGCCTATGACGATTTCATTTCTTGGAAACAGTTCGGTGGCAACTATACCTACCTTAATTGATCTGCTGTTTAAGGGAAAGCTTAAAAATCATAAGCTGATAAAAGGTGAATATGTAGTATTTGCCTCAGTAGGAGCGGGAATGAATATTA
>JAUWSB010000045.1 GCA_030610255.1 Bacteroidota bacterium | reverse complement strand
AATTTCAGGTGTTACATCAGGAGTGGGACCATCGTCAAAAGTCAAATAGATCTTTTTCCGGTTATTCGGAATGTCCCAAACCAGATTTTTAGAAAATAATTTTTTCAGTAGAAATGGTGTTTTAATAAAGTACAAAGTTGTTATATTTTAAATTTATTTACTGATATTCTTATTTTGGAGATATAAGCCGTAATATTGTTCAAAAATATCTCCTGATATTTTGCTTAAATCCGTTTGTTCGTATTCTTGTATAACCTGATTTATTTTGTGCAATTTTGCCAAACCTTGTTGTTTTTCAAAATCAATCAATTTAGCTTTCTGTCCGGTAAACAAAAAATAATAATTCAAATCCTGTTCAGTTAATTCTATCAGTCTTAAAACAATTTCATTAGCTTTTTCGGTTTCGCCGGCCTTATAATAACTTTCTGCTATTGGCAAAACAAAATAATTATATCTTACAGTTTCATCAGGCATTAACTCAATACACCTGTTTAAAACCGCAACAGCAGAATCTTTTTTCCCTTCAATTATTAACTCATCTGCCAGTCTTGTATAAATATTTCTCAAATTCATGGTCATCCTGATATTATCTTCATTAAGATAAATATTCTTATCATGCATGCCTACATAAAATTTATTCATAAGGTTATCATACATCACATCCGTATTGATCCGTCCGATTTTACCGTCGGTTCTTTTGGTTTTTATTGGCACTAAACGGTAAGCCATTCCTTCAAGTTGAAAGTAATCTGTAAGGTTAATGTAAGCCTCATTTCCGGTTGTGATGGCAAAGTACACTGGTCGTTCCCAGTTGTTTGTTGCCAAAAGGTCAAGGACCATCATATTATTTTTATGAACACCACTTCTGTTTAAAGTCCATTTAACAGGAACAATTTCATCAGCAAGTTCTAATGGAACCGTTCCGTTTTCAACAAGAGTTGAGGAGTCAACAGATATTTTAAATTTTTTTGTCGGGATATAATTTAGTAATCCTACCTGGCTATTGAACTTTGAACCGGGATTATCACTGGCAACAAAAGCCATTATATCTTTTAAATCATGAAATTCATTAATATCAAGTAATTTTTCATTTTCAATAATCGGAACATAATCGCGCGTTCCCTGAATATATTTATCTTTTGTTAACGAAAATGGCACAGGGTTGGAATCATAGGCTTTACGTTTAAGTTGATCAATATACCAATCGGTATTTAACAGGCTCATATTTGCAACACGAACATCGGTTCTAATGCCTTCAACTTCCTGTGCATACCATAACGGGAAAGTATCATTATCACCGTTGGTAAACAGTATTGCGTTTTGAGCACAGGAGTTAAGATAATTTTTTGCAACCTGAAGTGCAGTATATCTGCCTGAGCGATCATGGTCGTCCCAGCCGTCTTTAGCCATGATTCCAGGAACTAATATCAGGCAAACTAATATTGTGGCAAAAGCAGAAATTTTCAGCTTGAATTTTTTTGCAAAAAAATCAAATATTGATAATACTCCCAAACCAATCCAAATTGCAAAAGCATAAAACGTAGCTGCATAAGCATAATCCCTTTCACGGGGTTGTGGTGAATACTGATTTAAATAAATTACAATGGCTATCCCAGTCATAATAAAAAGAAGAGAAACTACAATGCCATCCTTATAATTTTTATTAAACTGATAAAATAATCCTATCAATCCCAAGATCAGCGGAAGGAAATAAAATTTGTTTCTTCCTTTATTTTCCATACTTTCAGGTAAATTATTTTGAGGGCCAAGTCTCCATTCATCAATAAAGTTAATGCCGCTTATCCAATTACCTTTTAATAAGCCTCCTCTTCCCTGTATATCATTTTGTCTTCCTGCAAAATTCCACATAAAATATCTTAAATACATGTGACCTAACTGATACTTGAAGAAGAATCTGAGGTTTTCACCAAAAGTCGGGATGTGTTTATTATCCGGGTCTCTTTTAATGCCTGCCCATCTTTTATAATCATCAACATAAATGGTTTCGGTACTACTCCACATTCGGGGAAAAATTGTTTCATATCTTGAATCATAAACAGGGATAGTATTTTTTCTGTCGTCTGAAATTACATACTTTCCTTTCTCCTTGTCTTTTATGTAAACAGGATTTCCATCTTTTCTGTCAACCAATGGGGCATTATAATATTGTCCGTGCAAGAGAGGCCAGTCACCATATTGCTCACGATTCAGGTATGCCAGCAGGCTGATTGCATCTTCGGGATTGTTTTCATCAATCGGAGTATTTGCATTTGAACGAATAATCAATAAGAAAAATGAAGAATATCCGATTAAAATAAATATAAATCCAAGAATGATAGTATTAAGAATAACTTTTTTGTGTTTTTTCGTATAGATTAATCCCCAGATAATTCCGCTGATTAATAAAATAAAATAAATTATTGTTCCCGTATTAAAAGGCAATCCGATCGCATTAACGAAAAACCTTTCAAAAAGACCGGCTAATTGTACAATCCAGGGAATGATAATGTACATGATTACTGTCAGAATAATAAACGAAATTATCAGTGTTATAAAAATCCCTTTTTTAGTTGGTTTATATTTTTTGAAATAATAAACAAATGTTATGGCAGGAATTGCAAGTAAGTTTAAAAGATGTACGCCAATTGATAATCCTATCAGGTAAGCAATTAATATCAGCCATCGGTATGAATGGTCTTCATCTGCTGTTTCTTCCCACTTTAATATTGCCCAGAAAACAATTGCAGTAAAAAACGAGGACATTGCGTAAACTTCGCCTTCAACAGCCGAGAACCAGAAAGAATCGGAAAAAGTGAAAGCTAAGGCTCCGACAATTCCGCTACCAAAAATTGCATACATCTTTGCTTTGGTAATCTCACCTGAAGCAAGAACTATTTTTTTTGCCAGCATAGTAATTGACCAGAATAAGAAAAGAATAGTAAAACTGCTTGATAGTGCCGACATGGTGTTTATCATCCTTGCCACAAGGCTTGAATCGCCAAAAGCAAATAATGAAAAAAACCTGCCCAGCAATTGAAATAATGGTGCTCCGGGCGGGTGTCCTACCTGTAATTTGTATGCTGTAGCTATATATTCACCACAATCCCAAAAACTTGCTGTAGGCTCTGATGTAATAATATAAACCACTGTTGCAATTGCAAAAATTATCCAGCCAATGATATTATTTAGTTTCTTGTAGATTTTCATTTTAATGACCTCTTAACAGAGTGCGAATTTATATAAAAAATCGAAATATTGATTATGGAAAATTTAATAAGTAGTAGATTCAGGAATTATTATTATTTTTGATAAAAATTTTAATAATTAATAAGATGAATAAATTAGTTTTATTACGTCACGGTGAAAGTGTCTGGAACAAAGCAAACCGTTTTACAGGATGGACTGATGTCGGTCTTTCCGAAAAAGGTGTTATTGAAGCCATAGAAGCCGGAAAAGTTTTAAAAGAACAAGGATTTAAATTTAAAATTGCTTACACTTCATACCAAATAAGAGCAATAAAAACCTTATGGTTAGCATTGGAAGAAATGGACTTGATGTGGATACCTGTTTATAAAAGCTGGCGGCTAAATGAAAAACATTATGGTATGCTGCAAGGTTTAAATAAAATTGAAATGGCAGAAAAATATGGTGATAAACAGGTTTTGTTATGGAGGAGAAGTTATGATATACCACCTCCGCCTTTGGATAAAAATGATAAAAGAAGTCCAAGATTTGATCCGAGATACGAAGAGTTGAGCGATGCTCAAATACCTTTGACAGAATCGCTGAAAGAAGTAGTTGAACGAATGGTGCCATACTGGAAAAATGAAATTTCCAAATCATTATTAAAACATAAACAGGTATTGGTTTCAGCTCACGGAAACAGTTTGAGAGCAGTTGTAAAATATCTTAAGAACATGGGTGAAGAAGAAATCCTAAAATTTAATATTCCTACAGGAATTCCTTATGTTTTTGAATTTGATGATAATCTGAATCTTTTAAAAGATTATTTTATTGGTGATGAAGAAGAAATAAAAATATTAATGCAACAGATTGCCAATCAGGCTAAAAAATAACTTATGAGAAAACACTGGGTTATCCCCGACATACACGGATGTGCAAAAACATTGCGGGCTTTGATTGAGGAAAAAATAAAACCAACTAAGCACGATGAACTTTATTTTTTAGGTGATTATATAGACAGAGGACCTGATTCAAAGGGTGCTGTTGATTATATTATGTACCTGCAGGAAGAAGAATACAATCTCAAATTATTGATTGGCAATCATGAAGAATATTGTATGAAATCTATTGAAGAAGAATTGAAATTAAAGAGCTTTTTAGGAATCAGACAAAAAAACAGAGTCAGAGAAGAATGGGAAAATCATGGTGGCGATATAACTTTGAGAAGTCTTAATATCAGTAATCTTAAGGATTTCCCGGCAAATTATATCCAGTGGATGAAAAATCTGGAATATTTTTTTGAAACAGAAAACTTTATTATGGTTCATGCAGGATTAAATTTCAGAATTGAAAATCCTTTTAAAGACAAGCATGCAATGCTGTGGATAAGGGACTATAAAATCAAACCTGAAAAAATCAATAATAAAAAATTAATTCATGGGCATATACCTGTCAGTCTGGAATTTATTGATATGTGCGTTAAAGACAAGAACTATAATTTTATTGATCTGGATAATGGAGTTTACATGGATAATCGTGAAGGTTTTGGTAATTTGGTTGCCCTTGAATTAAATTCTATGGAATTGGCAATACAACAAAATGTTGAATAAAAAACAATTTTAAAATGAAAAAAAAACTTATAAACAAATTCAGTATTACAACTTTAATAATTGTAATTTTTTTACCTTTTTCAATCCGGGCTTATACCGGAGAGGTTATAAAATCGTTTAAAACACCTGGCTCTTTTCCCACCGGTTTAACTTTTGACGGAAAATACCTTTGGCTTGCAGACAAAAAAACCGACAAGATTTATTGTATCAATCCCAAAAACGGAAATATTATCAGGGATATTCAGGCACCGGCATACTGGCCTATGGGATTAGCCTGGGATGGCGAAGCATTATGGAATGCAGATGTTAAAGGCGGTATTCCTTTATCCGAAAACTATGATGGTAAAATTTACCGGATAAATCCTGAAGACGGGACTATTTTAAGAACCATCAAGTCGCCTTCATCAACACCAAGGGGCTTGACCTGGGATGGAAAATATCTTTGGTGCGTTGATAATGATTCGGATGAAATTATTCAGTTCAGCCCGGATGACGGCACAACAATCAAGTCATTTAAGTCTCCTGCAAGAGATCCAAGAGGACTGACATTTGACGGTAAATATTTATGGGTCTCCGACAGGTCATATGATGAAATTTATATGGTTGATCCCGAAACAGGAAACGTATTAATTGTTTGTGAAGCACCCGGCCCTTTTACAAGAGGATTGACATATGATGGTGAAAATCTCTGGGCTGTTGATTATCAAAATGATGAAATATATAAACTTAAAATTCGTGACGGAGAAAAATACAAAAGAAGTAATGAAAAAAAATCAAAGGTTACTTTCTATCATCAGATAACTAATTTTGGCCCCGGTGATGTAATATCCGCTGATGTTTATTTTGCAATCCCTTCCGATCGACCTAATCAGACAATTACAGGTGTAATTGATTTTTCACCCGAACCTGCTAATTTTCTTATGGATAAATGGGGACAGGAAACAGCTCATTTTTATTACCAAAATATAAAACAGGGCGAGATAAAAAATTCTGAAATGAAATTGACTGTTAACACTTATGATGTAAGATATTTTATCTATCCTGAGAAAGCAGGCAGTATGAACGAAATCCCTACGGAAATCAAAACCAAATATTTAGAGAATAACGAAAAATACCAGTATGACCATCATGTGATTCAAAATGCAATTAAAGAAGCTGTTGGAGATGAAAAAAATCCGTATTGGATTGCACGGAATATTTATAATTATCTGATGAAAAATATGTATTACGAAATGCAGGGTGGCTGGAATACTGCTCCTACTGTCCTTGCCCGTGGAAACGGTTCATGCTCGGAATATGCTTTTATTTATATTGCAATGTGCCGGGCTGCCGGCTTGCCTGCACGGTATGTTGGCTCAGTGGTTATCCGTGGTGATGATGCATGTATGGATGATGTTTTTCATCGCTGGGTGGAAATTTACTTACCGGGATATGGCTGGATACCTGTTGACCCAAGTGGCGGCGATAGCAGTTCACCGCGACATCAGGCAAATTATTTCGGACATCTTGCTAACAGATATTTAATCACAACCGAAAGTGGCGGCGGCTCCGAAACAATGAGCTGGACATATAATTCAAACGAATTCTGGACAACAGACCCAAAAACAAACATTATCGTTGACCATTTTGCTGAATGGGAACCGGTTGAGTAGATAGAGACACGCCTCGGCGTGTCTCTATCCTTTCCTTGATTCAATCAAAATTTCAAGCATTTTAATACCTGCTTCGGAAATTACAGTGCCGGGTCCAAAGATAGCAACTACGCCTGCTTTGTACAGGAAATCATAATCCTGGTGTGGGATTACACCACCAACATTTATTAAAATATCTTCTCTTCCTGATTTTTTCAGTTCTTCAATCAGTTGCGGGACTAAAGTTTTATGACCTGCAGCAAGGCTTGATACTCCAATAATATGAACATCATTTTCAACTGCCTGACGGGCAACTTCGGCAGGTGTCTGGAACAGCGGTCCGATATCAACATCAAAACCAATATCCGCATACCCTGAAGCAACTACTTTAGCTCCGCGGTCATGCCCGTCCTGTCCCATTTTAGCAATCATTATCCTTGGTCTGCGTCCTTCTAATTTGGCAAATTCATCAGCCATTTTACATGCTTTTTTAAAAGTTTTATCATCTTTTGATTCTGATGAATAAACGCCGGAAACAGAACGTATTACAGCTTTATATCTTCCAAAAATTTTTTCACAGGCATATGAGATTTCGCCAAGAGTAGCACGTTTTCCGGCAGCATCAATTGATAATTCCAAAAGATTGCCTTCACCGGTTTTGCATGCTTCTGTTATTGCATCAAGGGCTTTTTGAACATCTTTATTATTTCTTTCGGATTTTAATTTTTGAAGTCTTTTAATCTGAGCTTGTCTGACAGCAGTATTGTCAACTTCAAGAATTTCAATCGGGTCTTCTTTTTCCAAACGGTATTTATTAATACCAACGATTGTATCTTTGTGTGAATCTATTCTGGCTTGCTTACGGGCTGACGCTTCTTCAATTTTCATTTTAGGAACTCCGGTTTCAATTGCTTTAGTCATTCCGCCTAATTCTTCAACTTCCTGAATTAATTCCCATGCTTTATGAGCAATATCATTTGTTAATGATTCAACAAAATATGAACCTGCCCAAGGGTCAACTGAACGGCATACATTGGTTTCTTCCTGAATGTAAATCTGGGTGTTTCTTGCAATACGTGCAGAAAAATCCGTAGGTAAAGCAATAGCTTCGTCAAGGGCATTTGTATGAAGTGACTGAGTATGCCCCAAAACCGCTCCCATTGCTTCAATACAAGTACGGGCAACATTATTGAAAGGAGTCTGTTCCGTTAAGCTCCATCCGGAAGTCTGGCAGTGAGTTCTTAAAGCTAAAGATTTAGGATTTTTCGGATTAAACTGTTTTACGATTTTTGCCCAGAGCATCCTTGCGGCACGCATTTTGGCAATTTCCATAAAATGATTCATGCCTATTCCCCAGAAAAAAGAAATACGCGGAGCAAAAGTGTCAATATTCAGTCCTGCATTTACACCTGTGCGTAAATATTCTAATCCGTCAGCAAGGGTATAAGCAAGTTCAATATCTGCTGTTGCACCGGCTTCCTGCATGTGATACCCGCTGATGCTGATAGAATTGAATTTCGGCATTTTTTCGGAAGTAAACTTAAAAATATCGGCAATGATGCGCATTGACGGTAATGGCGGATAAATATAAGTGTTTCGCACCATGAACTCCTTTAAAATATCGTTCTGTATTGTGCCGCTTAATTGCTCTAATGAAACTCCCTGTTCCAGTCCGGCTACGATATAAAAAGCAAGAACAGGTAAAACTGCCCCGTTCATGGTCATTGAAACCGACATTTTATCTAAGGGTATCTGGTCAAAAAGGATTTCCATATCAAGAATGGAATCAATAGCAACGCCGGCTTTACCAACATCACCAACTACTCTTTCATGGTCAGAATCATATCCGCGATGTGTTGGCAGGTCAAATGCGATGGAAAGCCCTTTTTGACCTGCTGCAAGATTCCTACGGTAAAACGCATTAGATTCTTCGGCAGTGGAAAATCCGGCATACTGGCGAATTGTCCATGGACGCATTACATACATCGTGGAATAGGGACCTCTTAAATATGGTGGAATTCCAGCAGCATATTCCAGATGCTCCATTCCCAACAGGTCATCTTTTGTGAAAACCGATTTTACGGGAATTCTTTCAGGGGTCATCCAATTAGAAGAAATGTGATTTTCCTTTTCCCATTCCTTGCCTGATAATGAAGGTTTCGGTGAAGATTGGAAATTTGTATTTTTGAAATTAGGTTTCATTTCTTTATAAAATATTTTGCTAACTATTTTATTTATTTAAGTTTTATTTGTGTCAGGATAATTGTTATACGATATTCGTTAAAAGTTATGCGTTTTTGGTTCACAGTTTGAAATTAGAAATTAGAAATTTATGTTATCCTATTTTTGTGCTGTTGATAAACGCATTCAACTTTGGACCAAGTTTTTCAATTACTATTTTGAACCTTTTTGTTCCACTTGTCAAAATCGCACCAAACCAAATCAGACAATTCTTCCGATAGTTTGTAAACTTCTAATTCGTAAACTCTTTTCATTTTTTTCTAATTTCTAAACTTGTCCGTATGGATTTCCAATTTCAACGTTCTTTGAATGCTTACCATTTAACTAACATAGTTCTTCCTGAAATTTCCGCAATGTTTCCAGAACATTGGATTTTACGTGAACAAAATACTGTATTCCTTTTGCTTTTAATTCATCAATAATATTCTTTGGATAACCTGCAACAACAATAATTGCTTTGTCTTTTAATTTATCAAAAATTTCAGGTGCAATTTCAGCATATTCATCATCCGAACTGCAAATCACAACAATATCAGCTTTGGCATTTATACATGATTTTATTCCTTCATCAATAGTTTTAAATCCGGGATTATCAATAACTTTAAAACCGGCACATGCGAAAAAATTGCATGAAAATGCTGCTCTTGCTTTTCGTTTTGCCGGATTTCCATAAGTTAGCATAAATACAACGGGGCGCTTATTTTTAATTGCAAACATATCGGTTTTATACCGGAGAATCTCAAATGCCTGTGCCCCTCTGTAAGGTTTTAAAGTTTCAACAATTGCATCATCTCCGGTTAAATTCTCAGGTTCAAATATTGACGGATTTAATTCTTTATCAATATGTTCATTGAAATTGGGGAATTGGTTTGTTCCCAGCAAACTTTCTTTTCTTGATTCAATATCCAAATCTTTTTTCCTGGCAGTTTCTTTAATTTTTAATTGTATAAATCTTTTTTTGAATGCTTCAAGATAACCTCCGAGTTCATCAACTTCAAGGAACAATTTCCATGCTTCTTCAGCAATTGAATTCGTTAAATTTTCAATATAATATGAACCTGCTGCAGGGTCAACAACTTTGTCAAAGTATGATTCTTCTTTAAGTAAAAGTTGCTGGCTTCGGGCAATGCGTTCGGAGAAATCTGTAGGATTTTCATAAGCTGTATTAAAACCTTTAACCATTAGAGAGTCAGTACCTCCGATAATTGATGACATTGATTCGGTAGTAGTTCTGAGCATATTTACATAAGGATCGTAAATTGTTTTATTCCAATCGGAAGTAACAGAATGAATGTGCATTTGGGTGATGCCAATGTGCTCGGGACCATAAGCATTAACAATATTTGCCCACAATGTTCGTGCTGCTCTTATCTTCGCAATTTCCATAAAATAATTTGAACCGACGGCAAAATTAAATTTTATCCGTGGCGCAACTTCGTCAATAGTTAATCCCCTGTTTGTAAGCCGTGTAAGATATTCACTGCCGGCTGCAAGACTAAATGCAAGCTCTTCAACAATTGAAGAACCGGAATTATTGAAAATTTGTCCGTTTACAGCTATCACACGATAGTGAGGCAGATGGTTGGCTTTTTTTATATGCTCAACACACCGGTTAAAAGCAAATTCCTCTGATTGCCTGAAATTACCTCTTAAGCTGAAATAACCCAGCGGGTCAAAATCAACCGAACCTTTGATTTTTTCAAGGTCGCGATTATATTTTTTTACAAGAGTTTCAATTATTTCCAAAACTTTATACGAATAATCGCCACAAATAAAATTGAGTTCAACTACATCTGCAAAAATATTTTCCAAGAGTCTTTCAATTCCTTTAATGGTTGGTTCGGTTTTATCATCAAGAATTAATCCCAATGAGTTAATACCTTTCATTAGTACATCCAATGCTTTCTTATTTGCTTTTTTAATATCTTTTGCATCAATATCCTGGCGGATATACCAATCATTTTTATTTTTTTTATTTCCTCTTGCGAATGGAAAATCTCCAGGGAAAACATCAAGATAACTAATACTTTTTAAATCTTCGCTTCTGTAATAAGGCTTAACGTTAAAATTTTCGTTTGTTTTCCAGATTAACTTTTTATAATAATCAGCACCTTTCAGGTCTTTTTTGATTTTTTCCTCCCATTGCTCAGTTGAAACCGGTGGAAATTCTGAAAATAATTTGGCGGGATCTTTCTTTTTTGAATCCATTTTTATAAATATTTTATTTTTCAACGGGTTTAAAAACAGTTAGTTTTCAAACGGTTTGCAAATTTACAATAAAAACTTCATCGAAATTAAAATAAGGTTGAATTATTGTTAACGTTTTTTTAAATGTGTTTTATGAAAACAGTTCCTAAATTTATAAAGTTTATAATCAATTCATCCAGACTTCTTTTAGGTACATGATGAATGCCATTGCTGTCTCTCCAGTACTCAATATTATTCTCTTTAACAGGTTCAATAATTACTTTTTCTTTTGGTTTGCCTAAAGCAATTATTAACAAAATACGGAAATCATCCGGCAAATTTAAAATTTTATGAAGTTCTTTTCTTTGGATAGAACCGACTATGCACCCTCCGAAACCTTTTTCAACTGCACCGAGTAAAATGCTTTGTGTGGCAATTCCAGCATCATATTCAATAACTTTTTTATAATTTAAATTTCCAAGAATTATAATATACGCTGATGGTCTTTCACCTTCTTCGGGACCGTTCCAACCCTTTAAATAACCTGCCCATTTAAGATGAGGAAAAATAAGTTTATTTTTTTCGGGAGTGTTGGAAATAAAAAATTTCAATGGCTGAAGATTTCCTCCGGAAGGGGATAATCTTGCTAAATTAATTAATTCTTTAAGGGTTTCAAAAGGAATATTATGTTCCTGATGAAATCTCCGGTAGCTGCGATTTTTTTCAATAAGAGCTTTAAGCATATTATAAATTTTTAATACTCATCCGATGACTTGGAATCATCGGATGAGTTAGTTTCTATCCAATTTTATTGGCTGAAATTTCATATAAGACAATGACCTCCAAAGCCATTCAAGAGGACCATAGCGAAAATATTTTAACCAATAATAAGAAAATAATACGGAAAAAATCCAAACGCAGAAAACAATAAGTATTTGGTCGCCGCGCTCTACACTGCCATAAAACCCAAAACCGTGTCCGTAAAAAATTGTTGTGCAAATTAGTGTTTGTAAAATGTAGTTTGTAAAAGCCATTCGTCCGACTGCAGCAAGCAGCTTTTTAAATCCTGAAAACAAATTTGATTTGCAAAAAAGCATAACTAAACCTATATATCCAAAACTTACAAAAATACTTCCCCAGTAATTAAATAGTTTCCCGCCGAACATTGAATATTCCATAACCCAGCCGGCATTGAAATTTTTTATCATTCCTGTTATTATCAGGAAATAGCCAACCAAAAAACCAATTATCAAAAACACGAGGTAAAATTTTGATGAGCGGCTTGCTGTTAATACTTTTAATTTATAAAGAGCCATGCCGATAAGCATTAAACCCCAAACACGCCAAAGCGAATACATAAAAAACACAAAGGTTTGTACGGTTAATGCTATTGGGATACGGTTTTCCATCTGGTCTGTCCAGCTACCCCGGTATATTAAAAGATCATTTATAATTACTTCTTTATCAGGGTTCCATTGTTTTAGTGTGTGTTGTATGCTTTCTTCGGGCCAATATGTCATTGACCAGTTAAAAAACGTGCTTAATAAAAACGGTACAACTATCAAAGACATTCCAACTATCAGAAGGGTTTTTGGTGTTTTTTTTCTGAAAAGATAAGCAATCATACCAACTAATGCATAAGAAACCAAAATATCTCCAAACCAAAGTAAATATGCATGTAATAAGCCAAATATCAATAACCACATCATTCGGCGGTAATGTAAGCCTGTTGAAGTTAGTCCTTTTTTTCTCATATTATCAGTCATTAAAATAATGCCTGCACCAAATAAAATTGAAAATATTGTCATGAATTTCTGGTCAGCGATTATATGACTTAACATCCATATCCATTTATTTATCCCGGTTAAGTCGCCGTAAACTGTTGGATTGTCATAAGCCGAGAATATCATTGAAAAGCTCTGGATATTCATTATCAAAATTCCAAGTACGGCAAATCCTCTCAATACATCAATTGAGATAATACGTTGCCAGGGGGCTATGGGGCTATATTTTGAAGTTATCATAATAAAAAATGTGTTTCTATGTCAAATATTGTTGGTTTAATAAAGACAAAAGATATCCATACGGACTCCCGTTGGTCGAAAGACAAAAGTGAAGCGAAGCAAACCCGTATGGGATAAAAGTAATTGGATTTTAAATATTTAGCTTGTTTTATTTAAATTGATCACAATATTTTATTCAACAATCGTCATCTCATCCACCAAGTGTCCTGCACCTGCAAATTTATCAATAATGAACAGGCAGTAACGGATATCAAGTGTGATGTTACGGCATTGGTCGGGGTCATACATCAGGTCGCTCATAGTACCTTCCCAGTTACGGTCAAAATTTATACCTATCAATTGTCCTTCGGCGTTTAACACGGGACTGCCGGAATTACCGCCTGTTGTGTGATTTGTGCCTGTGAAACACACATGCAAAGTTCCGTCTTTATCCCCGTATTTTCCATAATCCTTATCGATATATAATTTTTTAAGTTTTTCCTCAACAACATAATCATATATAGCCGGATCTTCCTTTTCCATAATACCCTCAAGAGTTGTATAATAACCGTAGCTGACTGCATCGCGCGGATGGTAATCATTAACTTTACCGTAATGAACCCTTAAAGTAGAATTAGCATCAGGATAAAAACGTTTGCCGGGTTGCATTTCCATTTGTGCTTTCATGTATAATCTTTGCAAACTGTCTAATTGTTTATTCAGTTTGGAAATCTCAGGCTTGAGTTTGCCTGAATAAAATTCTCCTATGCTAATAGCCAGTTTATATGCCGGATCTTTCTCAATTTTTTTATATTTTGATGCTTTGTAATTATCAAGGAATTTATTAACTTTTTCTTCGGAAGTCATAAATGATTTTTTAAACACATAATCTGCATATTCCGGAAAATTATTTTTAAATTTTGTTTCAATAGTATTAAAAATTGGCGGGAGATATTTTTTATCTAAATCATTATAATAAACTTCAAGCAGGTTCTCAAGAACTTCTTTATCAATCGGTAAATAATAATTTTTAAAATATCGTTTAGCAGAGGATTTATATTGTTCAACCAGTTTATTGATTTCATCTGTGTTAACAGGTTTATTTTTGCTTTTTTTAACAAGATTTTTAAATCTGTCGGCAAACCTGATTATTTCCATACTAAAACCGGCTTCCATTAAATAATCGTCAGCGAGTTCAAGGGGCGTAAGTTGTTTATAAATTTCTTCAAATTCCGGAAGTAAATCTCCGTATTTCTTTTTTAATCCGGGATTTGAATTTGCCCATTTTTGAAATTTATTTTCAAATTCACGTTTTTTATTTATAGCATTTAATTTTTTTATTCCACGATTTTCGCCGATCATTTTTTTCCAGTAATTTGCTACTCCTGCAGATTTAGCTGAATACTGTAGTCTTACCAGATCATCCTGATTTATTACTTTTTCCATTATATTAAGTCGTTTCTGCCGCAATTTAATTTTAGCAGGATTTTGCACTTTGGTTATCATTTCAATTGCATGAGAAGGTAAATATTCCTGTGTTCGTCCGGGATAACCGAAAACAAATGTAAAATCACCTTTTTCAATGCCATTCAATGAAACCGGTATATGATATTTTGGTTTGTACGGAACATTATCTTCGGAATAATCGACTGGATTATTATTTTTATCAACATAAATCCTGAATAATGAAAAATCGCCTGTATGCCGTGGCCACATCCAGTTATCTGTATCTCCGCCGAATTTCCCGATGTTTGACGGCGGTGCTCCAACCAGTCTGATGTCTTTAAAAGTTTCGGTAATAAAAAGATAATATT
>JAUWSB010000185.1 GCA_030610255.1 Bacteroidota bacterium | reverse complement strand
TGACTTGTGTAGCGTTTTTCGGACAAACAAAAAACTTGATCATGAAAAATTAGAGCAGTTTTTTAATAACGTATGGAAATAAATACAACACATAATAACAATAGTTTAAAAACCACAATACAAATGGAACATTTTGAAAACAACAGAGAAAGCTGGAACGAATTAACATCTCTGCATATTAAATCTGATTTTTATGATTTAAAGAATTTTAAAAAAGGGAATACCTCATTAAATCACATTGAACTTGATGAAATAGGAGGAGATGTAAAAGGAAAGAAACTTTTACATCTTCAGTGTCATTTTGGAATGGACACCTTGTCGTTTGCTCGTATGGGAGCGGATGTAACAGGAATTGATATTTCGGATGAATCAATTAAAGTAGCTAAAGAATTGTCTGAAGAATTGTCGTTGACGGCAAAATTTTATCGTTCAAATGTTTATGAAATAGACAAGATATTGGATGAAAAGTTTGATATTATTTATACTTCTTATGGAGCAATTAACTGGTTAAATGATTTAGATAAATGGGCAGAGATTATAAACCACCATCTGAAACCAGGAGGTATCTTTTACATGGTAGAATTTCATCCATTTATTTATACGCTAAATGAAGGATTACAAATAAATGAGCATTATTTTAAGACTAAACAAATTGAAAGTATAGTAGATGAATCATATACTGATAATTCGGTAGTGTCGAAAAAGAAACTTAAACATGTTGAATGGCATCATAGTTTGAGTGAAGTTCTGAATAGCCTTATTACAAACGGACTACAAATAGAATTATTTAACGAATTTCCGTATCAGGTTTATAATTGTTTTAAGAATATGATTGAAATTGAAAAAGGGAAATGGGTTTTCAAAAAATATAAAGATAAAATACCTTATATGTTTTCAGTAAAAGCAATAAAAAAATAACGCTACTGTTTACAAAAAAAATAAATTGAAAAAAGCAATCATAGTTGGAGCAACATCCGGAATAGGAAGAGGACTTGCGAAATTGCTGACAGATAATGACTATAAAGTTGGCATTACAGGCAGACGAAATAATTTACTAACAGAACTGAAAAATGAAAACCCGGATTTTTATGTTATCAAATCATTTGACATAACCGACACAAATAACATACCTCAACAATTAGAAGAACTTGTTAATGAATTAGGTGGACTTGACTTGTTAATAATTAGTTCGGGAACAGGCAACTTAAATGACAACCTGGATTTTGAAATAGAAAAACAAACCATTGACACAAATGTAAGTGGATTTACAGCAATTGCCGACTGGACTTTCAATTATTTTGAGAAGCAGACATTTGGGCATTTAGTTGCAATCAGTTCAATTGCCGGACTTCGTGGAAGCCGACAATCACTGGCTTATAATGCAACAAAAGCATTTCAGATTAATTATTTAGAAGGCTTGCGACAAAAATCAAATAAATTAAAAACAGAAATTACGGTAACTGACATTAGACCAGGCTTTATTGATACTGATATGGCAAAAGGAGAAGGACAATTTTGGGTTGCATCGGTTGAAAAAGCCTCAAGACAAATTTTTAATGCAATTAAAAACAAGCGAAAAATAGTTTACATAACAAGACGCTGGAGATTAATTGCGACACTTTTAAAACTATTACCAAGACAAATTTATGACAGAATGTAAAACGATAAAAAGAAAATAGCTTAAAAAAACAAGATATATGCAACTAAAACCATGAGTATTTATTTTATTATAGAAAACATATTATTAATCAGTGTATTAACAAAAAACACCACAACAGACAAAGGCGAAATAATGCGCATAGTATAGTATATATTTAGAAGTTGAGTTTCACGTTTCAAGATAAAAACAACCCCCTTTTTGTTCTACATATTGATTTTGACTCTAAATAAACCCGATGCAATTCCGTCAGCAAACAATTTACCTTTGTCTGTTAAAAATAATTTGTTTTGTTCAAAGACAAGCAATTCCTGCTCAATAAATTTTAATGATTCTTTTAAAATAAATTTATGGAAATTTTCGCCAAACGTTTTTTGAATATACCCCAAATCACATCCCCAAATTGTTCTTAACGAAGTCATTACATATTCGTTGTATTTTTGCTCTTTTGTCAGGATTTCTTTTTCAAAAACAATGTTTTTATAATTTTCCGGATTTATGTATTGAGATACATTTGATACATTCCACTGCCTTGAATATCCATTATATGAATGAGCAGAAGGACCTAAGCCCAAATAATTTCCACCCAACCAGTAAATACTGTTATGCTTTGAATAAAAACCCTCTTTACAGAAATTGGATATTTCGTAATGGATAAAATTATTTTGTTTGCTTAGTTCCAGCAGGATTTTAAAATGCTCAATGCTTTGATTTTCATCAGGCGGTTGTGCCTTTTTCTGTAAGATTAATTTATTCAAAACAGTTTTATGTTCTATTGTTAAAGAATATGCCGAAAGGTGGGGTATATCCGAATTAAAGAAATATTCCAGATTTTTCGTCCAGCTTTCCTTTGTTAAAGCAGGAATGCCATAAATCAGGTCAATTGATAAATTTGTAAAGCCTGCATCCCGGGCAAGTTTAATTGAATTTAATGCTTGTCCGGAATTGTGGATACGTTTTAAGTATTTCAGGTCATTATCATTAAAAGATTGAATTCCAATACTAAGACGGTTTATTGATGCCTTTTTTAAATCATACAATTTTGATAATGATATATCATCAGGATTTGCTTCTAAGGTAATTTCAGCATTTGTGTCAACATTATAAATTTTAAATATTTCATTTAGAATTAAAGCTATTTCAGAAGTTCTGAGTACAGATGGAGTACCGCCACCGAAATAAATTGATTTTACAGCTTCATTTTGTAAGTAATTCTTTTGAAGATAGATTTCTTTTAATAAAGCAGTTATATAATCTTTTGTGTGTTTTAATGATACTATAGAATAGAAATTACAATAATGGCATTTTTGTTTACAAAATGGAATATGTATATAAATACCGGCCATTTTAATTGTATTGGAATAAAAATTTTATATATTTGCTTAATATTTGTAAAATTATTTAATTATTAATTAAAATTATAAAAACATGAAACAGAAATTACTTTTTGGATTAATTTTAGGCATTGCAGTTGTTTTTACTTCCTATGGACAACAATTGGAAAACCCCGGTTTTGAAGACTGGGAGGATGCCGGAACCGTAATTGATGAGCCGGTTAACTGGAGCTCTATCAAAACTTCCGATAATGAACTTTTAAATCCTTTCGCTCCTGTTGTTTGGGGGCAAGATACAGATGCACACAGCGGTAGTTATTCTGTAAAATTGATTAATGTTGAGGCTATGTCGATTATTGCAACAGGTACTCTTACTAACGGCAGAGTACATTCGGATTTAAATCCTGAAAACGGTTATGTGTTTACCGATACGAGTGATCCAAGATGGAATACACCGCTTACATTAAGACCTGATAGTTTAGTTGGTTGGTTTAAATATTACCCGCAAGGAAATGATGTTGCACGTGTAAAAGCATTAGTTCATAAAGGCGATGCCAAAATACCCGAAAATGGAACATTTTCAAACTGGATTGCATTAGCCAACTTTACTTCAGAACCCGTGGTAGTTGATACTTGGACGAGATTTTCCGTACCATTTATATATTATAATTCAGAAACACCTGAATATATTTTATTAACACTTAATTCAGGTGACAGTACAATAGCGGTTGAGGGCAGTATTGTTTTATATGATGATTTTGAACTCATATATAATTCCGGAGGAATTGAGGAAGAACAAAAGGGTGATATCAACATATATTCATGGCATAATACTGTTGTTGTTGATTGGGTAGTTCAGAATTTTAATGAAAAGCCGGACTTAAAAATATATGACCTTTCGGGCAGGCTTGTTTTCACAGATCATATTTTACCAAATCAGAAAAATATAATCCACGTTAATATTCCTAAAGGAATTTATATCTGTGAAATTCAGGGTACATCATGGGTTTTTACCCAGAAACTGTTTATTCAATAGATTAGGCATACTTTTGGAACAAATAAAATATTCTGTTACTGGATACTTGATGCTGGATACTGGTTGCTGGTTAAAATTAAGACATAAAAACATAAATTTAGATTAAAAACATTTTCAACCCGCAACTGTTTCAACGTCAAACGTCAAACGTCGAACGCCAAACACATAGCCTGATACAATAATTTGTTTTATAAATAGGAGAATGTTTTTTTCTTTTTTTTGAGATATGAAATTGTTAAATAGGTTTATTCTTTTGTTAATATTTTTGTCGTTTATAAGAATATCTTTTTCGCAGGAAACAGGCAATTTTAAAGGAATTGTAAAAGCTAAAGAGACCGGTGAAGTATTAATTGGTGCCCACGTTATTCTTAAAAAAGACCCTTCAATTGGTACTGTTACTAATACCGAAGGTGAGTTTTCTATTTTACTGAAACCGGGAAATTATTTTTTTGTGATTTCATTTACCAACATGAAAACGGATTCCGTTTCAGTAATAATTATTGGTGGAAAAACAGTAGAACTCGTCATAGAACT
>JAUWSB010000205.1 GCA_030610255.1 Bacteroidota bacterium | reverse complement strand
TCACTGTTGTCCGAATAAAAATAATTTATAATGATAAAATGCACTATTGATAATGTTTTGATGAATATTTCGCCCCTACGGGGCTATATTTTTGTGGACGCATTTTTCTATAAACATTTCGTCCCTAACGGGACTATTTTTTTAAACTCCGTTAGGAGTTAAATGTTTATAGAACGTAGTAATAATAGCAAATTTAAGCTCCGTAGGAGCGAAATATAAAACAATCTTATGACAATAATTAGCAACTCATTTTAATTTAATCGGACATCAATGATTAAAATTTAAACAACTTAACATGAAGATATTGATTTTAAATTGTGGAAGTTCTTCAATAAAGTATCAATTATTTGAAATTGAACATGAAGAATTATTAACAAAAGGCATTGTTGAAAGAATCGGATTAGACGGCTCTTTTTTAAAAAATGAAAGAAACGATGGAGATAAAATCAAATTAGAAGTCGAAATACCTGACCATCAAGTTGGCATTAAATATATTTTGGAAATGTTAATAAATAATAAACACGGAAGTATTTCCGGCTTTGATGAGATTAATGCTGTTGGTCATAGGCTTGTACATGGTGGCGAAAAATTTAAATCAAGTGTTTTAATAACTGACGAGGTATTACAAAAAATGGAGGAATGCATTGATTTGGCGCCCTTACATAACCCTCCCAATCTTAAAGGTATTTATTCAATGAAAGCTTTATTACCTGACATTCCGCAAGTAGGTGTATTTGATACGGCTTTTCATCAATCTATGCCTGAATATGCTTTTATGTATGCTATTCCTTACACCTTATACAAAAAATACGGGATCAGGAAATATGGATTTCACGGAACAAGCCACCGTTATGTTTCCAAACGTGCATGCGAGATATTAAATCTTGATTATTCAAAACAAAAAATTATTAGCTGTCATTTAGGGAATGGAGCATCGGTGGCAGCAATTAACTATGGAAAATCGGTTGACACATCAATGGGTTTAACTCCTGTTGAAGGATTAATTATGGGAACACGCACAGGCGACCTGGATTTAGGAGTTTTATTTTTTTTAATGAATAAAGAAGAGATTGGAACACAAGCAGCAAACACTTTAGTTAATAAACACAGTGGAGTTCTTGGAATATCAGGTGTTTCATCAGATATGAGAGAAATTGAAAAAGCAGCCGGAGAAGGTAATAAAAGAGCACAGCTTGCACTTGATATGTATCATTACAGGGTTAGAAAATACATTGGTGCTTATGCCGCAGCTATGGGAGGTGTTGACATCCTTGTTTTTACAGGAGGAATTGGTGAAAGAGGTCCTGAAACCAGGGAGGAAATCTGCAAAAATTTTGAATTCCTCGGTCTGGAATTTGATCCTGAAAAAAATAAAGGAAAAAGGGGAGAAGAAGTTATAATTAGTAAAGAAGATTCAAAAGTTAAAGTTTTAGTTGTGCCTACCAACGAAGAACTTGTGATAGCTCAGGATACTTATGAGATTGTGGGGAAAAGATGACCTAAGTTAGATAAATTTTGATACTCATCCGATGACTTGAAGTCATCGGATGAGTTGTCGTTTAATTAGTGTCTGTCCATAAAGTCAGCTTTTTTGATTTAAGAACAAGGATTAACGATCCATACGGACAAGTTTTATGATTTTAGAAGTATTTGAAAATCATAGATCTAAAATCTGCAATCCGGCAAACTTACTTTTACATTTCTTCCATTAATTCATCTGTAATTTCAAGATTATGAAATACATTCTGAACATCATCATCATCTTCAAAAGTTTCAATAATCTTAAGAATTTTCAGTGCTGAATCCTTCGCGAGTGTTATGGTTTCATTTGGAATTCTTTGCAGTTCGGCATTTTCCGGTTCAATCTTCATCTCTTCAAGTTTTTTCATCATATTTCCGAAATCTTCCATAGAAGTTGTAACCGTATAAAATTCATCTTCCAAAACAATATCTTCTGCTCCTGCATCAATCATTTCAAGTTCAAATTCTTCTGCATCCAGTTCACCTTTAGGAATTGTAAAAATTCCTTTACGGTCAAATAAAAAATTTACAGATCCGTTCGTGCCTAAATTACCTCCGTATTTATTAAATAATGCCCTGATATTACTAATCGTCCGCTGGAGATTATCAGTTGTACATTCAATATATGTTGCAATACCATTAGGCATGTAACCTTCATAAGTAGTTTCGGTAAAATTAGCTGTATCTTTATCTTTGCCTTTATTGATAGCCCGCTGAAGTGTATCTTTAGGCATACTAACACCTTTTGCATTTGCAATTGCCATACGCAAACGCGGATTTCCTTCAGGGTCGGGACCGCTTTCTTTTACTGCAACTGTAATTTCCTTTATTATTTTTGAAAACATCTTGGATCTTTTGGCATCTGCTGCGCCTTTTTTCCGTTTAATTGTTGACCATTTACTGTGACCTGACATTTTTATAAATATTTAGTTTAAGTTTTAATTACAATTTTTTTCAGTATGTAAAATTAGTAAATAATTTTGTTTTGAAACGAAGAAAGAAACAATTGCAGGTGGTCATGCTGTTATGGCAGTTGGATATGATGACAAAATGAAGATTAAGAACACTATTTGTGGAAAGGAAACCATAGGGGCTTTGCTTATTCGCAACTCCTGGGGTGTTGATTGGGGCGAGTATGGCTATGGATGGTTACCTTATAATAATTTATTAATAAGTGGCAATAGCAGTTTGCAGTAAGACATTCTGCTACTGCCACTGCCACTCATTTTACCATCCTGCCAATGTCAAACCGACTGAAAATGGATACAATTCAGGACCTTTATCCTTTCTAAATAATGTTGAAACCGAATAAGTTCCGAAAAGGTTTATCCAGCCCCAGCCAATCCTCAAAGTTGCATCAAATCGAAATGGGTTCAAATAGAAATCATCATGATTCTTTAATTTTTTATGGCCGGGAGAAACAACCTTCCAAATATCTTTGTAATTATCGGTTTGAGGATTATATCTGGTTAAGTAATATTCCTTGTTTTGTTCATCAAAATATGTTTTTGTATGCGATGCTATCCTTAAACCAAACACCATACCCGCAGTAACGTGAAAGCTGTTTTTTTTGCAATATCTATTAGTTTGGAATTCAAACAATACAGGTATATTTATTGATGTAATAACCAACTTGCTTTTACGGATATTAATGCCTCTGGCAATATAACCGATAATTTCGGATGAATCGGAATTAAGAGTAACATCTTTTGAAAACCTGTAATTATTAATTCCTAATCCAATACCTGTAAGCATGCCGAATTTTTGGTTTTTTGATAAACTGATGTTCTGTTCATATACATTAATATTTACAACAATTGATTTATTCATGTTCAAATTCATGTATTCATATTCTTTAGGAAAACTCATATTATAATCTTTGTTAAAATATCCGTTAATACCAATATCAATTCCAGCCCAATGACCATTAAATTTTCTTTTTTTTGCTCTTCTAAACTTCACATTACCATTTTTATCAATAATTAATTTATGATTACCAAAAGTAACTTTAACCGAATCTTTCTTTTCAATAACTTCAACTTTCATCCCGATAACTTTCACTATGGTTGTATCGCCGTGATAATTGGTTTTTATACGTACTTTTTCAGTTTCATCAACTTCAGCTGTAACAATAATATCTTCTTTATATGTTTTAGTAGTTTCATGTGTTCCGATATTTGAAATACTTGCTGCACCGCTTGTATTCATTTCAACTTTTTCAGAGGCATTAATTGT
>JAUWSB010000187.1 GCA_030610255.1 Bacteroidota bacterium | reverse complement strand
CTTTCGCATAGGCGTTAACTTCATTATCAAAATGATTATTTTATATGTATAATTTAATAATGGTAATGGTAAAGGTTAGGAAGCCGGTTTGGGTAAAGGAAAAAGGTTAGGTGTAAAAAAACTTTACTATTACCTCTAAACCAAACAGGCCTCATAACCCTAACCCTATAACCCAATCAAATAAATATCAATATTCGCAATATTTAAGTTAACGCTAATGCGAGCTTTCGGTGTCCGTCTTTCCTCTCCGATTAAATTCGTGTTTGAACCATTTTTTAAGTAAATTAAATTTTTACCATGTACATTTATCTTATTATCTATTTCTCTCAATCTAAAATCTCAAATCATAAATCTAAAATCTCAAGTATTCCCTATCTTATTATTAATTTCTCTCTAATTCTCAAATAATTTGTTATCAATTCAACAATATACATCCCTTGCCGGAGTTTTGAAACATCAATTGAATGGGTTATTGGTTTTTTATGCAATACTTTCTGCCCGATCTGATTATAAATATTTACTTCATTTATAATTATTCCATTCTTAACTGAAAAATAAATCTCTTTTTCTGTGGGGTTTGGATATATCGAAAATTCAGACTCGATATTTATGTTTGGAATCCAAATAGACTCACAAGCTTCTTCTACTTCTGCCTGACTATTACAGCCCGTTGCATTGTAATGAATATAAGTAACTCCGTTTGGACTAACTAAATAATCACATATACTTTGTACTTCACAGGTGGATAATGAAGAATTATCGGTTATGTATAAATTACTAATAGATACGGCATAAATATTGTTTAGTCCTGTTAAACTTGTTATGGCAGCGTTATTTTGAATCGAAAGGTATCCCCCGATTGAAGCCACATTGTCAAGTGCTGTTAAACTTGTTAAGGCATTGTTATTAAAAATATCAAATCCCCCCCCGATTGAAGTCACATTGTCAAGACCTGTTAAACTTGTTAAGGCATTGTTGTTTTCAATCAAAAAATTTCCTACGATGTAAGTCACATTTTCCAGTCCTGTTAAACTTGTCAGAGCACCGTTTGCACTAATTCTTAGGCGTCCCCCGATTGAAGCCACATTGTCAAGTCCTGTTAAACTTGTTAGGGCAGAGTTGAATACAATGTAAAGGTTTCCCCCGATAGAAGTCACATTGTTAAGTCCTGCTAAACTTGATAGGGCAGCGTTGTATTCAATCCAAAGGTATTCACCAATAGAAGTCACATTATCAAGTCCTGCTAAACTTGTTATGGCAGCGTTATTTTGAATCGAAAGGTATCCCCCGATAGAAGTCACATTTTCAAGTCCTGTTAAACTTGTCATGGCAGCGTTATTTTTAATCGAAAGGTATCCCCAGATAGAAGTCACATTATCAAGGCCGCTTAAACCTGTTAGGGCATTATTGTATTTAATCCAAAGGTGTCCCCCGATGGAAGTCACATTTTCAAGTCCTGTTAAACTTGTCATGGCATCATTTTCATAAATATTTAGGTTTCCCCCGATGGAAGTTATATTATCAAGGCCGCTTAAACTTGTTAGGGTATCATTGTATTTAATCCAAAGGTGTCCCCCGATAAAAGTCACATTCTCTAATCCAATTAAACTGGTAAGAATGGGATTACCACTATAATAATTACCGATCAAAAGACTTCCCCCGAAAGCTGTCAAAACATTTAATCCGCTTAAATTAGTGATATCCGATCCAGTAATGGTCACATCACCCTCTATTTCCGTACAATTTGGATAATTGGTTTGAAAATTGTCTATCTGGGCTTGAGTTGTAAATGTGATTCCTTCTGGCAGGCAGGGTTGGGATGAACCGGTAGCCTGGATAATGAAGGCTAAAACGATAAGTAATGTTAATTTTTTCATAGTAGTTTGTTTTTTTGTAATATTATTATTTTAGTTTAAAAGACTGTTCTTAAATATTTACGGTTTATGTTTTCTGTTTATTGTCTATCGTTTATTGATTATTGATTATTTGTTTATTGCCAACTGCCACTGCTACTGCCTATTGTCTTCTATCTTTTATCTTGTTTTTAATCTACTTCCTATTCTCATCACTCGTTACCTTTCCGTCATCAATAGTTATAATACGTCGGGCTTTATCCATAACTCTTTGGTCGTGAGTTGAGAAGATAAATGTTATTTTTGATTCTTCGTTCATTTTCTGCATTATGTCTAACAAGTCGTTTGTTGATTTTGAATCAAGATTTGCAGTGGGTTCATCTGCTAAAATAAACCTTGGTTTAGAAGCTAATGCTCTTGCAACCGATACACGCTGTTGCTGACCGCCTGACAGATCACCGGGCCTGATATTTATTTTATCGCCAATTCCAACAGCATTTAGTAATTCTTTTGCTCGCTTGTTACGTTCGTTTTTTGATTTACCCTGTAATTCCATTATAAAGGCTACATTTTCAATTGCAGTTAAAACCGGAATTAAATTGTATGACTGAAATACAAATCCTATGTTTTGCAATCTGAAATCAATTAATTTTCTTGATTTCAATTTACTGATATTTTCACCGTTAATACGTATTTCTCCTGCGGTTGGTGTGTCTAATCCTCCAATTAAATTCAAAAAAGTTGTTTTCCCTGAACCTGAAGGTCCAACCACAGCAGTAAATTCACCTTCTTCAAATGATAAATCAATACCATTAACAGCTTTTACAGGGACTTTGGTATCCTGGTAAACTTTGTGCAAATTTTTAACTTCTATGATTCCCATCTTTATTATAATTTATAAGTATTTTATTGTAATTAATTATTTTATTATCCTGTTTATTTTTTTGTGTAGCCTGTATGGGCAAATGGACTTTTACTTTTTACCTTTCTAATTTTTACTTTTATCTTTTATCTTTTATCCTGTAGTCTATTGCCTTATACATTCTCCCTTACAGCATCCGCCGGATTTAATTTAAGAGCTTTACGAGCTGGATAAATACTTGATATAATTGCCGTTATAACAACCAACAATGCTGTGAAAATATAAAATTGCGAGTTAATATTTAAATATACAATTGAGCTAAAACCAATAGAATTAAGCCCTTCGGAAACGATTGATAAATTAATTCCATGTGTTGAGAAATATCCCACAACAAAATAACTGATAATAATACCTCCTATTCCTCCAATAATTGAAAGGAAAATAGTTTCAAGCATGATCATTAGAAATATTCTTCTTTTATTCATTCCAATTGCCATGAGCATACCTAATTCGTGTGTTCGTTCCATAACAACCATTAGCATTGTGTTTATAATTCCAAATGCCAGTGCGATTAAAATCACTATTTGAAAAATAAATGAAAAATAATTCATCATTTCATTCATGGCATTCAGCGTAGGCTGAATTTCAATCCATGTTTGAACTACAAGTTTATCTTCAGTTATTTCCTTATTGAATTTCTGCCTGAGTATTTCTGCAATTTTATTGGTTTCTTTGTTTTTTTCTAATGCAATTGCAATTTCTGAAGTTTTATTTTTATCAAAACTGATAAGGTTTATCAGTTCATCATTTCTAACAAAAACATTAACTTCATCAAACATGTCATTGCTTGTTTTATAAATACCAATCACCCTGAAAGCTCCATAAGTGATTATTCCTTCAACATCTGCTATTGTAATTACGATTTTTGAACCTACTGAAGCATTTAATTTTGATGCTAATTTTTGTCCGATAACTGCCGGAATTTTATCATCTTTCTCAAAGTAATGACCTTGCAATAATTTTTCATAAAGTTTTGTAACTTGTTTTTCCTGTGCAGGGTTTATACCGTTAATAATAATTCCTGTTCCAGTAGTTGTAGTGCTTGCCATTGCTGTGCTTTTGGTTCTTTTGCAAACAGCTTTAATACCATCAATTGTTTTAATTTCATTTATTATTTTGTCAGGGTTATTTATGATAAAATTGATTTCTTCGTTCAGCAGAAACATAGGATTATGCAGTTGTATGTTTGAGATTTCATATTCAATTGCAGCATCGGTTCGCTGCTCCAGCCAGCCAATCATAAATGCTGCTGAAATAATTCCTCCGAATAAACCAACTGCAACAGCAACTATTATTATAAAGCTTCTTAATTTGTTTCGCCAAACATTTCTCCATGATATTGACCAGATCATAATTTTAAATTTTTACATACTAATTAATTAGAAGGTTTCATTTGAATTACTATTATTTGTAAAATCTCATAAAGAGTTATATGTTAAATGTTATACGTTATATGATAGGGCAAATAGAATAACTTATAATAAATAACTTATAACAAATAACTTATAACAAATTAACTATTATTAAATTTTGTTGTCAAAACTTCTTTTTTTATAAACTTTTACAAAATAATAGCATATTTAATCATTTTTATCTTCTAAATGCATTTAAAATATTAAACCTGTTAATAATAACAACAGGATAAATTGCCGCAATTAAAGTGATAATCAGCACAGTGATTCCCTGATTCACAAAAATATATGGTGCTAACGAAAATGGCAAAAT
>JAUWSB010000046.1 GCA_030610255.1 Bacteroidota bacterium | reverse complement strand
TTCTTATGCTTCCGTCTTTTGCTATTCCGCCAATTTGCCCGAAAGGGGATAAACTTGCAAATTGCATGGAATAATCTGCCCAAAGTTTAAATGCCTTTTTTATTTCCGGTACCAGTTCGTTATCAGGGTTTCGCTTAATAAATTCATACAATGCAGGCAGATGCATTCTCGGTTCCGTAACTTTCGTAGTCCTGGTAATATCTGAATAAAACAGGCCATCCTCATCCTGTAATTCAAGAATGCTTTTAACTCTTTGTTCGGCATCCTTTATATATTTTTCATCTTTATAAATTTGATAAAGTTCCAGATCAATCTGTAAAAGCCCTGATTCTATATAATACAGGTTTGATGTTTCCATTTTGCTTGCTCTGTCATAAACATCTTTGGCAATAGCAAGGCATTTTTCCGCGAGTTCTTTATCATAAGACAAAAGCAGTCGTCCGGCTCTTGCCAAGACCAGTCCGGGCAAACATATTGCAGCACCCTTTATAATTCCATAATTATTTTCGATACACTCTTTTTCAGAAACCACCCGTGGCGGCTCATTTTCGGGAGTACCAATCCATATACATACATTTTCAAAATTAGGAGTAAAGCCAGGATGAAATTCACCATCCCAATATGTTTTACAAAAATATTTTGCTTCCCATGCAATTTCATTTATGTACCTTGGCATACCTTCGAGAGAATCTGTTAGTTCTGCACTAAAATCATTTTGAAATGTCGTAAGTCCGAACAAACCCATGCTTCCGCCCCACATCCATTTTCCATAATCGCCTGCATCGTGCCAGCCACCTGAAACGTCAACTTTTGTTCCGTCTGTTTTTATTACAACATCTTCGGTATGACATTCTTTATGAAAACCGGGGACTTCGGTTCCGCAACGCTGGTAGTAAAACCATTTTGCAGCTTTTTGAGCAAGGTCGAGATAAATATTTTTCTTTATCGGGAAAACATAAGAATCGGATATTTCTTTTGTTTCATTGACTTTGAGCCGAACAAAATAAAGACCTTCTTTTTTGAAATCCGAGAAATCGGCAATATAATTATTTCCACCCCAGATATGATTGCCCGTTTCTATCAAATCGCCTGTGTAAACTACAGGTTGCGGGTCAGGATGCTGGACATTATTCAAGGCATCAATCAATTCAAATCTTCCTGTAAGTTTTGTATTGTTTGCCCATATTACGGCTTTTTTTACTCCATCAACAGCATAACCGCCATGCGAAATTATCGGACGCAAAGTCGGTTGTGCAATTATTTGATTTGGTGCCAATGGCGACCAGCTATCAAGTTGTTGCTTTATCCGCCTTATTGTCCTTGCCTGCTTGACTTTTTCTTCGGCTGTTAATGTACTGAGATTTTTTAATTTACGTGAAGCAACTCCGAATTCAATATATTTCAGATGCTTGTCAACTGTTACTTCATCAAATATCACTCGTTCGTTTTTAAATTCATAATCAATGTCAGTTTTTTCTTTTGTTTTGGCATTAACCAAAACCGGCATTCCCACAACAAAGAAATAAACAGGGTCAAAACTAAGCTTGCATTTTGCACTTTTTATATCTGATTTTTTAGACAGTAAAAAGGCCAGACGGACTTTATCACCATTCTGATAAATATTTGCCTGAACCGATTTATTTTCAGGGTTTGAAAAAACAGGCATATCTTTTCGCAAAGTCCAGTCTTTGTCGAATTTAACCTGTGCCGTACTTGACAGGGTGAAGAATAATATACCTGTCATTAAAATTAGAATTGGTTTTATGGGTTTTTTCATTTTGATTTATATTTTTAAAGATTACATAATTATTCATTTTTAATATTATATGTTGAATGATCCGATTTCTTAAAGGTTTTTTTTAAACATTTTTGTAGGCTGTTAAGAATTGTTTTATCTGTAATATTGAACATTTCTCAATATTCATTACTCACACAAAAATAGTAAAAAAATAATCATATAAAATTAATTAAGATGTTTTGAACTTTAACTTTAGACTTCTTAAAACTAAGAATAAATACTATATAATATTTGAACATTTTTTAATGAATAGAACACGGATTTAACAGATTTTCACAGATATATTATCCATGATTATCAGTGTAATCCGTTCCGATAGCTATCGGAATCCGCGTTCCAATAAAATCGTTCATTTGTACCGTTTTATTTATGTTGAAGAAAATCCGGCAATTATAAAACATTTGTAAGTATCATTTAAGAACTCTCAACATGATGATATTATATATTTATTTGTTAAAATTATTCTATACTGAAACGCTCAGACAAACAACAATAAGGTGACAGTCATAACTGCCATCCCTGCTATCAATCCGTAAATTGCTATCTTAGCATCAACTAATCCTGCCGAGAAAGTAGCCATTCCTTTTTTGCTTCACTAAAAATTTCAATCAAAAATCTAATATTTAATATCAATCGTTACTCCCCCATAAAACATTGTTCCATAAACAGGAGCATACATAAATGCTGCATCATCCAAATGTTTTTCGTCCTGTAAATAATTAAAAATATTATTTACGCCTGCATATATCTTAAAAATTTTAAACCTTTTTGAAACTCTTGCATTAAAAAGCATAAATGGGTCGGTTCTTTTAATTTTTGTCTGGTCGCCAATTGTTGGGTTAATATCTTCATTAAAATAGTCAATATACATTTTCCCCTGATAATTGCCTGTAACTGTAAAATTCCAGGTTTTCGGATTATATTCTAATTTTATATTGGCTGTTGATGCAGGAAAGCGGGAAATATATTTGCTGTTTTTTGCATATTTGGTCTCTTTCCATTCTTCTCTAATTTTATCATACTCACCCTGATTGAATGTGAAATCAACTCCCAAATCCAAATTCTTCAACAAATTAGCCATAATCGAAAATTCAATGCCTTGTACAAAAGCATTTCCAATATTTTTCCATTGATAATCATAACCGATTGCAGCAACTGAAGGATCGGCTTCAGTATAATCAATTTTATCTTTCAGATTTGTTCTGAAAATATTTATATTAAGCAGAATTTTGCGTCCGTAGTAATCAGCAGACAGATTATAGCTTACAGATGTTTCGGGTTTTAAGTTTGATGATTTCCAGATACGTGGCGAACCACTGCATAAGTGAAGGTCTTCCGAAAATCCGTAAGGCGCACGAAATCCAGTTCCTGCACTTGCCCTTATTGTTATCCTGTCGGAAATATCATATTTTAAAGCTATTCGTGGACTTACGCTATTTTGGTCAAACTCGGTTTTAGGAAAAAAAGTAGTATCAAAAATTTGTTTGTCAGCTAAATATTCTTCTTCAGAATGATGCATGTCAAATCTTACACCCGGAACAACCGTAAACTTTTCTGTTACGCTCCATTCATCCTGAACAAAAACACCGAATTCTTTTGCCGATTTATGACTTGTTGATTTATATGATTCTCCTACCCATTCACTCAGAGTATCAACAACAACATACATCCCCGACTCTTCCAATTTATCAAAAAGGCCCTGAACTCCAAAGAGTAAATGATGATTTTTTAAATTTAATCCGTATGTTAAAGTTGCAGTTACGGAATTTTCATCAGCAAGATACGGACGCATATTCCTTAAATCAGGCACGCTGTCATTATGAGTATCCATATAATCACACAAATACGAATCGTTTGTGGCATTTCTGTTGTGATTGATATAAGCAACTGAAAAATTTATTTCTGAATTGTCTTTTATTTTCTTATTGTAAGAAAGTTGTGAAACATACCTGTTGGTTGTAATATTTTCCGTTCCATCGGTAAAAGGATTTTTATAATAATCATCATCAATTATTCCACCTTGCCGTGTTTCAAATAAATAATTTCCTCTTAAAACAAGCTTATCATTTTTTGAAAAGATATCTTTTACAAATAATCCAAAGCCGGCATTATTAAGATTTGTTTCAACTCTATCGGAAATTCCGTCTTTATGCTTTACTTCTTCTCTTGTTGTTCCTTCGCCGGTTTCATCAATTACATCACCTGTAAGTTTTTGAGCATAAATATTCAATCCGATATTTCCTTTTTCATTTCTGATTGATGAAAAAATATCATATTTATTAGTGTTGTAATTGCCAAATTGCAAGCCCACTTTTGTAACCGATTGATATGACGGTTCTTTTGTGATGATATTAATTGCTCCGCCAATAGCACCGCTTCCATAAAGAGCAGATCCGGCACCTTTCACAACTTCAACTCTTTCAATGTTGTTTGTGCTGATTTGCTGCAAACCATAAACACCTGCCAAACCCGAATACATCGGTTGCCCGTCAATTAATATTTGAGTATGCTCAGAACCTAATCCCTGCATTCTGACCATCGAAAAGTTACAATACTGGCATTGCTGCTCAACCCTGATGCCCGGTATTCCCTCCAATACCTGAAATAAATCATTTGCATTTTTTGTTTCAATTTCTTTAGCAGTGATAACTTCCGTTCTTACCGGGACATCTTTTATGTAATGTTTTGTTCTTGTTCCTGTTACAACAATTTGTTCAAGCTTTAAAGGGTCTGCTTCCAATTCAAAAAACAATTCCGTAACCTTACCTGCTTTCATTTCAACTTCTTTTTCCTGTGTTTTATAACCCATTGCCTGAGCAATAATTATTACTTTTCCGACAGGTAAATTTGCTAACTTAAAATGACCTGTGGCATCTGTCATTGTACCTTTGTTTGTTGCTTTTACAACAATATTTACATAAGGAATATGCTCACCTTTGCATTTCACATCACCGAACAACATGGCATCTGTTTTTTCCTGCGATATCACATTTAAGCTGAAAAACAGTAAAACGCTTATTATTGAAATTGATATAATATTATTTTTCATTTGTATTTATATTTTTTGGTTTTGAAAATTAAATTTTGGATTTTATTTCTCCAGATAACTATTGCATTAGCATTAACTT
The DNA here is from genome assembly GCA_030610255.1 of Bacteroidota bacterium. Lineage (GTDB taxonomy): Bacteria > Bacteroidota > Bacteroidia > Bacteroidales > JADFUO01 > JADFUO01. Next base: position 9,601 of record JAUWSB010000046.1, on the reverse strand, counting down.
AAATATTGCGATTTAATATTTATTTGTTTGGGTTATAGGGTTAGGGTTATGAAGCCTGTTTGGTTTAGCGGTAAGGGTAAAGTTTTGTTTACACATAACCTTTTCCTTTTACCCAAACCAGCTTCCTGACCTTCACCATTACCGTTATTCAATTTTACAAATAAAATAACCATTTTGATACTGAAGTTAACGCCTAAGCAATAACTACCGAGATTGAAACTTGTTTATTGGTGCTTTAATTCAAAAATTTTTTGACTTTATGGACGAACACTTCTAATTAAAATCCAGGAGGTCCCCTGTAAACGTTAGGATATTGATATTTGTATGTAGAAAATACTTTATTTGGCTGATAACCAATTATTTTTAAAGGTATTATTATAGGACTAATTATTACAAGAAAAACACTTAGTAAAACAAAAGGATTTGATAACAGTGCAAGAATAACATACTCGGAATCTGAGTGGCGGTGATTTTCAAAAGGAGATTCATTATTGCTTTGATGCTGATAAGGATGAGCATGATGAACAATTTCACCGTTCGGCAATTTATGGTAATGCCCATTGGATACCTGATTGAAATATAAGCAAAAAATAGCAGGCAACAAAACTGTTAAAAAAACAAACTTATATTTCCGGACAAAATTCATAAAATAATTAAACTTCATTATTAGAGCGCAAATATAAATACTGTTTTTCAAAAATCATAGTTTATTTAGACTAAATTAAAATAATACCCGAAAAGACTAAAATGAAAATGTTTAAGCGGGTTGCATGTTTCAAGTTTCAAGTTACAGGGTTTTTTCCAAATTATTTCTCTTTAACTCAAAAGAAAAATTCAGATTTTCACCGATAAGGATTGTTTTTTTATCAAGTTTCAGATTTTCGACTTTTTAATTCTTTATTCTCAAAATTGCCGTCAAACACTAAATTTACAAACTTCCCTTTATCAAAATCAGGGTAAAATTGCTTTATTGTATCACCAAATTTATTAATAGATTAAGTAGTGAAAAACATATTTTTTAAAAGTTCAGCCATAGATTTTTTTCACCTCATATTCTTTAGTTATAAGCAAGTCTGCTCTTTGTTTTAATGACTGAACAACCTGATGTTCTCTTTCAAGCACCTGCATACGGTATTCATTCTGAGGTTCTTTTCCTCTGACAACTTGTGCTTTTTTGGTTTCGTGGTAAGTTAACTCAATAAATATTCTCAGGTCAACACCTTCGGTATTAATGGCATACAAACCATCAATTATCAACATATCAATACCTGCAAAATCAGTAGTAAGACTGTCAACCTGTTCGGTTACAAGGTCAATGCAGGGCATAGTTGATTTTCTGCTATTTTTAAAGTCATCAATATTTTTATAGATAGTGTCCCAATCATATTCATTCAACCCGACTGCATTTTGAATTCCGTGTTTTTTTCTCCATTCGGTCCTTTTGAGCGGATGTATTTTATAATAATTGTCAATATGGATTGGCTTTGCCATTATTCCTTCTTTTCTGAGCAGCTTTGCCAAAACATGAGCAAGTTCGGTTTTCCCTGATCCCGATTCGCCGGAAATAGCCACAATATATTTATCTTTTTTTTCTTTTAAGATTATTTCAAAAATCTTTTTTGCAGCTTCTTTGTGCTTTTCTGTAATTAATAATACATCTCCTAACATGGTTTTTATATTTTAATTAATTGATAAGCATTATTTAACTCGGCAGAGTATTTGTCATTTACCTAACCAACACAACCGTCCCAATTTTAGTTTCTGATTGTCCGGTTGAGGAAGCAGACAGACTGTATTCAACTTTATAAACATACACTCCCTGCGGACAAACATTTCCTTTAAATGTTCCGTTCCATCCAAAAGAAATATTTTTGGATTCAAAAATCAGTGCTCCCCACCGGTCATAAATAAGCATTTGGAAAGATTCAATGTTTTCCGAATTTGTTACAGCTTTAAACTCATCATTTAGTCCGTCACTATTTGGTGAAAAGGCATTTGGCAAATAAATCCTGATTTCAGGTATAGGTTCAGGTGGTGTGAAAAAAAGCACAAACACCGAATCTCCTCCCATACATCCTTGCTGTGATTCAATTTCTACAGCATACCAGCCATTATTTTGTACCGTAATAATTTGTGATGTATCTCCTGTATTCCATAAATAATACAGAAAGCCAGCTCCTGCATCAAGGTCAACAGGAACTTCCGTAAAGATGGTATCTTGTCCTGCAAAAGAAGGGATTGGCGTGGGATAAACAATCACATTTACTGATGTATCTGCCTGGCAGTTGGCAGTGTCAACAATAGTTAAATAATAAGTTCCGGCATGGTTGGGCTGAATGTTGTCAATACTGTATATAAAGTAACTGCTGGTATCTCCCATCGGGTCAGTCCAGAGATAAGTAACCTCTCCATTGCTGGATAATACTGTTGGAACAAGTAATAGATTTTCTCCCTGACAAGCTTCCACAAAATTGTTCAGCGACAATGTTACCTCATTATATATTTTTACATTTCCTACATAATAATCCACGGGAATTTGCAGACCTTCCGGATTATGGAAAAAGCTTGCACCGGGTTCTCCGTCCCATTCAACCTGACTGATGCCTGGATTCAGAGAGGAGAATACAAGGTCAGCCATTACAGATACATCTGGTAAGGTAACAGAGGACGATGCCCAGTTCAGTTCAATTCTGCCTTCTTCCGGGAATAACAAGGCATTTAATGAATCCTCTAATTGCGGATGGGCATTGGCAAAACCCTGACAATCCAGCAGGTTTTTGTTAAACAGGAGCGTAGCCCTGAATATTGCTACATCATTAAACTGGTTAACAATAAGTGGAACATAAGCTGCATTTCCCGGACATACTTCATCATCGCCCGCAATTGCCTCCAGGTGGATGGTAATTTCTTCAGTTACTTCCACAATAAATGTTGTATCACAATCGTATTCATCCATAACAATGCAGGTATAATATCCGGGAAAAAGATTGGTAAATAAACCATTATTGATTTGAAAATTTGCACCGTTATTTTTAGAATAAAACAAAGTGTCGCTATTGCCCGATGCAATAATATTAATGACTCCGTTGTTCTGACCGTTTGAAGCCGGGGTGATTTGTATATCAGTTACCTGTGGTCCCGGAATATTTTCAAGGATGATAGGATTATTGATATAAACGTCCTGGCAATCCGTGGAATCTTTTACTCTAACAGCATAAGTTCCTGCAGACAAACCCGTGAAAATACCCTGATTGGTATAATAAGTAGAGCCATTATCAATTGAATAAAAAAGCATATCGCCTAATCCTGAAGTGGCTGTAATGATAATATTTCCATCTTGCTGTCCGCAATGTTCCTGTGTATAATTTACATTCTCAATCAGTACATCTCCGGCATCATAAATTGTATAAGGTCCGAATTCAGTTAAACAACCGTTGCCATCGGTTACCTGTAAGGTGTAATTTCCAACAGGCAAATGAAATATGTCTATTGTATTTGCAATGGGATTGCCAAGGTCATCAATCCATTGATATTGAAAAGGTGGGTTTCCTGAAATCTCTATTCCCCGGATTGCTCCAATGCTTCCGCCGCAGGTGGTGGGGCTTATTATCAGATTATTTGTATCGGCTATTGCAGGTGGGTAGAATGAAATATAAATTGAATCAAAAGCAATACATCCTGCTTCACTCTGCACTCTTACCCAATACCATCCTGAATCCGAAACAGTGATCTGGCTAACTCCGAATTGCCCGGTGCTCCATGAATATGCATGTGGCCCACATTCTGCATCCAGCACAATTTCCTGACCGCTGCAAATTGTGGTATCCGGGCCAAGGTCTGGTTCAGGAGAATATTCCACCTCTACCATGCGGGAGGTCTCCTCTATACGTCCACTGGGATATTCTACATGTACAGAAACTTCATAAGTGCCGCCATCCGAAAACACATGAGTGGCATGGGGAATGGTGGATGTATTATTTGACCCTGAAGCCGGGTCACCGAAATTCCATTCCATAAAAACAGGTTCTGGGAAAAACCATGGATCAAAAGTAAAGGTATCACTTTCGCAGATGCCTTCGTAAACGAAACGATGCAAGTAATCATTAAAAAAGTTAACGATTCCGTAAGTTACCTGCCCATTTTCAATATAGAATAAACTCGAATCATAATTACAATTTAATCCTAATTTTCCCGGATTGTTTATCACTCCAAGATAATTATTGAGTGGGCTGATAGGCCATGCAAATGCTGCACGTCCCAGGCAGTATATTCTACCATCCGGAGCTAATTGCAAATTAGAGCCTTGAACATCTCCGATTCGTATGGCTGATTGGATAAATAAGGCGGAATCAAGGATATGTTGCATATCAAATTGATATATATGTACAAATTGAGGAACATGAACCTCACCTGCTACATACAGATACTTGGAACATGGAGAGAATTCACAGGACGATTCTTCATAAAATTCGGGATTTGGGATACTGTATCTTAACTGAAAAGTATATAGATAAGTTACTGTTCCTGTTTGATTATCAAATGTGCAGATCTCAACAAAACCACCAATTTGAGATTGATCTCCTTCAAAAGTTGATACCAGGTACTTCTTATCATATGAAATCTTCATAGGTCCCCAATTTGTCGGACCCCAGAAAAGTACCCTGTTCGGTGCCGGGCTCAGAACCGGAACCGGGTTAACACCCTCAGCAGTCACGAGATATGAGGCAAAACTGTTTTCAACAAATTTCCGGGTTACAATCCAGATATCCTGTTTATTTTTATGATATGAAGCAGTGAGTTTTTCAGCCGCATCCCATGCCGACACAATGGTATCTATTGCAATCACTTCACCCAGTCCATTATCCATTGACATATCAATACTATAATAGAATAATGGAAGTCTTATAGGCCCGTTACTGCAACTTATAATAAAAACATAATAATGGTTTTCATGTCCGGGTTTTTGGATGGCAATTGTTGCCTGGTACGCCCGGGATATTTCAGGATAGCCAAAATCATTCTTCATCCACATATTGTTTTTGTTCCAAATATGCATGCCATCACAATAAAAAAGCAGGTTTCCATTGGTATCGGACATTACAGTACTGCCTTCATGATGAATACTATACACCATCCCGTCAGGGTCTTCAACAGGTTCACCACTATTGAAATCCAATCCAACATGGTCGCTAAAATACCAGATGTTGGTCCGCTTGTTGGGCTGTGCAGTAGCAACTTGAATTAATATACATTGGATCAAAAATAAAAGTGCAATTTTTTTAAACATATTAATGAAATTAAAAAAGGGAAAGACAACTATGCCTTTCCCTTTCATTTTTAATTCATAATAATAGTATCTTCAAATACATAACCTCCAACAAGATCTTGTCCTGTAACGTTAGCACTATCAGATCCAGCACAACAAGGCCCTGTGTTATCTTCATAAAGTATATATACAGTGACTGTGTAACACGGGTCATCGCAATCAGCAAGATTAGCATCCCCATCGTAAGTATAAGGATTAGAACCTGGTGTCTGCCAATTTGAATCGTGAACTAAACCTCCGCCTGGATATTCTGTAATTACTACTCTTGCCCACTTTGTAACAGGTTCAGAACAATTACAATTATTATCATTCCATCCAAATGTCACACTAAAAGCACCATCTGTCTGCGCATTAACGCTTTGCACGCCGGCAAACAATAAGCCTGCCATGGCAAATATTAAAACAAATATAATTTTTTTCATTTTTATAAATTTTTGTTAACATTTTTTTTAATTGGTTTTGGTACTAACATCACCTGTTGTTGTTTGCTGCCACCACGTGCAGGAGTTGTTAGTAACTGCCCGGAGTGGCTACAAGTGTTGAAATTATTTTTCCCCAATAAAAAAATGTGCGGATTTTACCAACGCCTGTTTGTTTTCGTGCAGGCAGGAAACAACCCACGATTGTATTCCGATACGGAACAGAATTGTAAATTTTTTTAAGGTCTGTTCCTATGGCATTACTGTTTCTAATAGAAAAATACTTCGTATTTTTAATAAGAAACAGTATAAAATAGTATATATCATGTAAACAAAGTACATAAACAATTTTATTTAAAAAGTTTTGAAATAATATTAATAATAAATGGGGGGGGGTGTAACTGTCAGTGTTGTAGGCACATGCAACGTCAGGTATTTTGGTGGTTTTGTAGTTTTGTTCTAATAATGCGTATATTTTGTGCAGGCGGGCCATAATATTGGAAGTAATGCTTGATAATAAAAAACAAATATACAAAATTTAAATTCAAAAGTCAAGAGTTATTTTGTTAGTCTGGTTTAAAAACATATACAAAGATGGAATGTTGGAATAATGGAATATTGAAAACACCCATAATTCCTTCCGATAATTATTGGAATCCACAGTCCAAAACGACCTACGAGGTTTATTTTAGTTAATTATATTTTATTTTTATCCATTTATCAGAATCAATCATGTGTTTTTTTCCACAAACTTCAAATTTTATTTTTTCATCAACAAAACCAATAGTTTTTATTTTGATCATTTTTTGTGATACTTCACAATAATAATGATTTTTTCTGAATCTGAAATTAAAGCTGATATTTTTCCAGTGTTCAGGTAAACAAGGAAAAAATCTCACAATATCCGACCTAAGATTTAAACCTGCATACGACATCAAAGCAATAATTATAGTACCTGCCATCACACCGGTATGAATTCCCTCGCCTGTAGTTCCTCCCTGAATGTCATCATAATCACTTGATAATGCTTCGGAATACAGTTGCCAGCTTAATTTTTTATCGCCAATTAAATTTGCAAGCCAGGAATGTACAATACGGCTTAATGTTGAGCCATGTGATGTTCTTTGCAAATAATATTCAAGATTATTTTTCAGGTAAGTTTTTGGCAGTTTATAATCAAGTCCTTTAAGAATATTATCAATTTCATCTTTGTCAAGATTGTAAAAAGTCATAAGAGTGTCGGCTTGTTTTGCAACTTTGTAGTCATCAGTTGATTTTCCTTCTGCTTTTAGTATCCTGTCCATACGATGAATGTTGCCATATTTCTTTTTATAGGCATCCCAATCCAATTCTTTCAGATTAAAAAAACCGTCATATTGTGCAAGTATTCCCTCATCCGAAATTTCAATATTTAATTTTTTTGTGATGTCCTGCCATTTTTTTAATTCGGTTTCCTTTAGATTAATTTTATCAAAGATCTTTATTTTGGCTTGTTTATCAATAATACTCAAAAGTTTTAATGCTTTGTTAAGTGTCCATACAACCATAAGGTTTGTATATGTATTGTCTTTTAATCCGCCTTCATCTGCATTTTTATATTTTTCATGAAATTCATCAGGACCCATAACTTTTTTTATCTCATAACGACCGGTATTAAAATTATATTCCGATTTACTTGCCCAGAACCTGCAAATTTCAAAGAACATTTCAGCACCATATTTTTCAATAAATTTCAAATCGTTTGTAATTCGTAAATATTGCCAGATATTATAAGCAATTGCCAAAGAAACATGCCGTTGCAATGAACTGTAATCATCACTCCATTTGCCTGATAAAGGATTTAAGTGCAGGGTTTGGGTTTCCTCCCGTCCATTGCTGCTGCTCTGCCACGGAAACATAGCACCTTCAAACCCGGATTTTTTTGCATATTTTCTTGCCTCCTTAAGCCGTGTGTAACGGTAAAGTAAAAGTGATTTTGCGATGTCTTTAAAATGAATATCATAGAACGGAAGAATATAAAGTTCATCCCAGAATATATGTCCGCGATATGCCTCTCCATGTAAACCGCGAGCCGGAATACCTGCATCAATTTTTGTGTTATGAGGCGAAGCAGTCACCATCAGATGATATAAATGTAAACACAGCAGTTTCTGTGCAAGCCGGTCACCTTCAATTATAATATCAATTTCTTTCCAGATATCTTCCCATTTATTTTCACTTTTTGATAGAATTTCGTTAAAGGAACTTACACCCTCAATATCCTGTTTTGCTGATTTTAAAGGGTTATCAACATCCTTATCTTTTGAAGTATAGATGCTGATAATTTTGTTAATTGTTAAAGTATTGTCTTTATTTAATTTGTAATTAAATTTTGTAAATGCAGTTCCTTCTGTAATATCCGGAATATATGCAGGTTCAATTGATTTTTTATCAAGACTAACATTGATTTTTGAAGCTTCTGCAATTTTAATATTTGATTGAGTTGTTTTTACAACAACAAAATTTGAATTATACTCACCTCTTTGAGAAACAGATTCCAGATGTTTTTGATTGAGTTGCTTGTATCTTTCAACTCCTGCATTGATTATAGCACCGTTTATGCCGGATTTAACAGTTATTTGACCGGAATAATTTAATGGTTTGATAGTGTATTCAATTGCAGCCAGATGAGGATTATCCATACTGACTAAGCGTTTTGATTCAATTTTGGTTTTTCTTTCTTTCTTATCCTGAATAATCAATTCTCGTGAAAAAACCCCGTTTTTGAAGTTTAGAGTTCTGTTAATTTTTAAAATTTTAATATTATTGATGTCTATCCAATCATCTTCACCGATTTTAAAATTTATTGGCAGCCAATTCGGACAGTTTACAAAATCCTCATTTTCCACTTCCCTGTCACCTACTTGAGATTTTAAGCGGTTATAAACACCTGCAATGTATGTTCCCGGATAATTAATATTATTGGCAGTAGTTTCTTCCATTGCCCCTCGTGTTCCGAAATATCCGTTTCCAACTGATAAAAGTGCTTCTCTTGACAGTTCTTTTTTCTGATCATAATCAAAATAACCTAATGACCAATTATCTTTTTCCAAACCGTTTTTAAACCAATCCTCAATACCTTCAAATCCGATTTCGTCAATATCTTTTACAACAATATCAGCTCCATTTATCTTTAATTCATTTTCATTGTTTTCACGGGCTATACCTAAAACCAAACCGAAGTTTCCTTTTTTACCGGCTTGAACTCCCGAGACAGCATCTTCCACAACTACTGCTCTGTCATAAGTTACTCCTAAGTTATCGCAAGCGGTTGTGAAAATATCAGGTTCGGGTTTTCCGTGTAAACCAAGTTCTGCAGAAACAACACCATCAACACGGGTTTCCATTAAATTTAAAATTCCTACTGCCTTCAAAACAGCTTCACAATTTTTACTTGACGAAGCCACTCCTACCCTTATTCCATTTTCTTTTAGTTTTTTTATTAATAAAATTGTGGAATCATAAACCTGTGCACCGTCTTTTTTTAAAATTTCATTAAAAGCAAAATTTTTTCTGTTTCCAATACCACAAATAGTTTCTTCCTCCACCGTGTCAGATGGATTTCCATAAGGCAGTTTTATTCCACGTGATTTGAAAAAAGATTCAACACCCTTATATCTTGGTTTCCCATCAACATATTTCAAATAATCATTTGTATGAGTAAACTCCCTGAATTTCTCGCCAAATTTTTCTGCTCTTTCTTTTAAATAATCATCAAACATTTTTTTCCAGGCAGCGCTGTGCACCAGTGCAGTTTGAGTGATAACGCCATCCAGATCAAATATTACTGCGTCGAATCCAAAGTCTCTCATGGGAT
>JAUWSB010000151.1 GCA_030610255.1 Bacteroidota bacterium | reverse complement strand
CTCAAAACATTGTTGAAGCCGTTAAAAAAGTGCTGTCAAGAAGATAATTAGAGTCTGTCTATAAAGTCAAAGATTTACATAAAATGAAGCACCAAATAACAAATAACAAATAACAAATAAATTCCAAATATCAATGATCAAAACTGGTCCGTCCATGCGGATTCCTTTCAGTCATATGAAGCGAAGCAAATCCGTATGGATGGATGACCGAAACTGTTTTGGTCATTGTATTTTTGAATCCCGAAAACTTTCGGGATAATTTATTTGAATTCAGGTGCTTGTTATTTGTGATTTTTAATATTTACACGCTTGAACGAACGGGCAGGTTTAAACTTTTGGACTTTATAGACGGACTCTAATTAGCTTGAATTAAGAAACTCTTTCCTAAATCTTTATATACTTTATAATTAAAATATTGTCTGTTCCAATGCGAATATTTTTAATCGGATATATGTGTAGCGGTAAATCCACGGTTGGAAAACGTTTGGCAAAACGATTGAATTATGATTTTATTGATTTGGATGATTTTTTTGAAGAAAATTTCCACATTAGTATTGAAGATTTTTTTGAAAAATATGATGAAGATGCCTTTCGAAAACTGGAAAATAAATTATTGAATGATCTGCTGAAGTTTGATAATGTTGTGATATCAATAGGTGGCGGTACACCTTGTTTTTATGATAATATGGAAATTATTAAAAAAAATGGTGTTTCCATTTATCTTAAAATGCATGAAAAATCTCTGGAAACGCGTATATTAAATTCAAAAAAAACACGCCCTGTTTTAAAACATATCAAGAAAGAAAATCTTAATGAATTTATAAAAAAACAAATAAAAGAAAGGGAAGAATATTATCTGAAAGCTACATATGTTATTAAGGGTGAGTCTGTTGATTATGATGAGATTGAAAGGATGTTAGCCGAAGGAAAAGAAAAGCGGCAGTAATAGTGGCAGTAGTAGTAGCAGTGGCAGTAGCAGTAGCAGTATTATTATAGGACTTAGGTTTTAGATTTAATTTGCAACCCGGAACTTGCAACAGCTAATTAGTCCTGTCTTTAAAGTCAAAGATTTACATAAAATGAAGCACCAAATAACAAATTACAAATCACAAAACTTGTCCGTATGGATAAATTCGAAATATCAATGATCAAATGTTCAAAACAGTTTTGAATATTGAGATTTCGGTCATTGAGATTTACCTGCCCTGTGAAATACTAAGTAATTTTTGCTTTGCAAAAATTATTTCACAGGGTAAATATTTTGGTGCTTGTAATCCATACGGACAAGTTTTGTTATTTTTTAAAAAAGTTCTAAATACTTAGTTTATAGACAGGCACTAATTAGTCTTTGCACGAAAACTAAGTGTTTGATAAGAAAATGTCAAGAACAAGGCTTGCGAAATCTTAAAAATCAGGAGTCCGTACGGATGAATGAGTTTTAAGATGAGCGTAACGCAGTTATTGGCATTTTCTTGCAAACACTAATTACTCCTTTTCTTAAGTAACACTACATTTTCGACATGGTGGGTATGAGGAAACATATCCACAGGCTGAATTTTTTTGACAAAATAGTTATTGTCCATTAAAGCAATATCACGTGCCTGTGTAGCCGGATTGCAACTAATATACACAATTTTTTCGGGAGAGATATTTATAAGCTGTTTTATAACTTTCTCATGCATGCCTGTTCTGGGAGGGTCGGTAAATATAATATCGGGCATGCCATTTGAAACTATGAAATTTTCGTTCAGGATTTTTACAATATCACCTGCAAAAAATTCAGTATTGTAAATTTTATTGATTTTTGAATTTTCCTTAGCATCTTCAATGGCTGATTGTATGTATTCAATCCCGACAACTTTTTTAACCGAACCTGCAATAAAATTTGCAATAGTACCTGTGCCTGTGTAAAGATCATAAACGATTTCATTAGCTTTTAAGCCGGCAAAATTCCCTGCAATCTTATAAAGCTCATAAGCTTGTTCCGGGTTGGTTTGATAAAATGATATGGGTCCGATTTTAAACTCAAGTTTAGTATCTTTATTCCGAAAAGCAGGCATTGATTCAATAATGTATGGTTTTCCCTTAAACAGATAAACAGGCAGGTCGGAGATATCATCATTTTTTTTATCATTAATTATATACATTAAGGACGTTATTTCAGGGAATTTTAAAATAATGAAATTAAGAAGCTTTTCAATTTCTGTTTTATTTTCATAATTAAAAACAAGAATAATCATTAAATCTCCATAAGTAGTATTACGAATAATAAGATTACGTAAAAATCCCAACCATTTTTTAACTTCATAAAAGCTCAATTTATTTTCCAATGCATATTGTTTAACTGCTAATCTTATTGAATTTGACGGTTCTTTTTGAAGATAACAATTGTTCAGGTCAATTATTCTGTCAAACATACCTGGCATGTGAAAGCCCAGGCCATTCATATTGCAGTCTTCAAATTTTATCTCTTTTGAAAACTCGGTTAACCATTTTTTATTTGAGAAAGTAAATTCCAGTTTATTGCGGTAATAAAATATGTTTTTTGAGGGAATAATTGGAAGAATTTCAGGGATTTTAAATTTACCGATTCGTGTTAAATTATCTTCCACCTGTTTTTGTTTGTAAAATAATTGGTCAGTGTAATTTAAATTCTGCCATTTACAACCGCCGCACAAACCGAAATGTTCGCATTTTGGAGTAATCCTTTTATCAGAATATTTATGAAATTTTACAGCTTTACCTTCGTAAAATGATTTTTTTCTTCGAATTACTTTAATATCAACAACATCTCCGGGAACCACAAATGGAACAAAAATTACTTTATTTTTGATTCGTGCAACCGCCTTTCCTTCTGAACCGGCATCAGTAATTTCAACTTCTTCAAATATTGGTAAATCATTCTTTTTTTTTGTCATATTATAGCTTCTTAAAAAGGCTTTTATTAACGTAGTATCTATGTTGCAAAAATACAAATTAATAAATTATTAAAAAAAACTTAGCCGAATTGCTATATAATTCAGTTTAATATGAAGGAAGCTATTTTATTAACATAAGATTGTGTGTAAGAAAATTAATGTTAATTGGTTTTTACATTAAAATAATGTACAATTGTATGCTTATAAATAAACAAAATCAGTAATTATTTTTTCACAATTTAAAATTTAATAAAATGAAAGAAAAAACAGAAACAGAATATTTTAATGAAAATCAGGTAAAATTGGCTCGTTTTGCCAAAGCATTAGGGCATCCGGTTAGAATTTATATACTTGAGTTACTTTCAAAACAAACTTGCTGTTACAGTGGTGATATGGCTGAAGAATTACCGATTGCACGTTCTACTTTATCACAACATTTAAAAGAACTGAAAAATTCCGGCTTAATACAGGGAAGCATTGAACCGCCAAAAATCCGATATTGCCTGAATAAAGATAATTGGCAGTTAGCAAAAAAATTATTTAAAAATATTTTTGAAAGTTAAATTTTTTTATAATTTTGTTTCGTATTTCTACGAAATACAAAAGGAATAAAATTAAGTCCTTGTTATTTTGATTTTATTAACAAAAAATATTTACAATGGAAATAAAAATTCTCGGAACAGGCTGTCCAAAGTGCAAAGCACTTGAAAAAGCTACAATTAATGCATTGGCAGAATTAGATATTGCTGCAAACGTATCTAAAGTTGAAGATATTATGCAAATTATGAATTTCGGCGTAGTTTCAACACCTGCACTCGTAATTGACGGAAAGGTAATAGTAAAAGGGCGTGTCCCATCTGTAAAAGAAATAAAACAATTATTAACAAATTAAATTTCAATGATTATGAAAAAATTGGTAAATATTCTATTCATTTTGATTTTTGGAATGAATGCAACTGCATGTAACAATTCTCAAAGTAATGAAAATATAATTTCAAATGATAGTATGGAAGAAGTAAAAAAAATTGAAGTTTACTATTTTCATTACACACGCAGGTGTGTTACTTGCCGGACAGTAGAAAATGTTACTAAATCAATTCTTGAAGAGTTATATCCCGAAGATATGAAAACAGGTGAAATAACTTTTATAACTGTAAATCTTGAAGAAAAAAACAATAAATCTCTTGCAGAAAAATACCAAGTGTCAGGACAAACTCTATTATTTGTTTCCGGTTCGGAAACAGTTAATTTGACAAATAAAGGTTTTATGTATGCCCGTAATAATCCTGATAAATTAAAAGAAGAGATTAAAAAAACGGTTGATGATTTGCTAAATCAATAAAATTATGGATTTTCTTCAAAATTGGTTTGACAGCACGCAATTACCGTTATTATCAGCTTTTATATTAGGGTTAATGACAGCAGTCAGCCCTTGCCCTTTGGCTACAAATATTACTGCAATTGCTTATATAAGTAAAGATATTGATAATAAAAGTAAAGTTTTTTTTAACGGACTTACTTATACTCTTGGCAGAGCCGTAACTTATACTGGCATTGGTCTTATATTTTATTTTGGAGCAAGTCAGTTTCAGGTTTCGGGTTTTATTCAACAGTGGGGAGAGAAACTTTTAGGTCCGCTTTTAATAATAATCGGTTTATTTATGCTTGATTTTATAAAAATTAAATTTCCCGGATTTGGAAAACTTAAAGAAAAAATGGAGCAAAAAAGCCAATCGGGATTTTGGAGTGTATTATTGCTTGGGATTATATTTGCACTTGCTTTTTGTCCTTACAGTGGTGTTTTATATTTCGGAATGTTGATACCAATGACAATCACAAGTGCATCAGGACTTTATTTGCCATTAATTTTTGCTTTAGGAACAGGTTTGCCTGTTATTATTTTTGCATGGTTTATTGCTTACACAGTTGGAGGTGTTGGTGTAGTTTATAATAAAATCAAAATATTTGAGATATGGTTCCGCAGGATTGTTTCTATAATTTTTATCGTGGTAGGATTATATTTTATAATGATTTATTTCTTATAAAAAATTTAACTTTTTAGTTCGTAATTTTACGAAATGATTTTGTAAAAACAATAAACAAATTTAAAATTTAATAATTATGAGATTTTTAACAGAAAATTTTCCGGGATTTACAGAAATGTTTGAAAACATTGATAAAATGTATGAAGACAAACGAATGATTGATGAGAAAACTTATCAATTTATTTGTCTTGCACTTGCAATAAAAGGGCGTTCTGCCCCTTGTGTGAAAAAACATTTTAACGGAGCAATTCATGCAGGTGCTACTCCAAAAGAAATAGCTTATATTATTGCTCTTACTATCAGAGAAAGTGCAGGTAATGATGATTGCTGGGTGCATGATATATTAGGTGATACCCGAGAACTTCTAAAACCAAATGTGAAATGTTGTGAAAAATAAACAATTTTTATTATTAATAAAATGGAATTAAAAAAAGAACTTAAAAATTTTGCATGGATATTGGGCTTTTTCTTATTTGCCTATTTCATGCCAATCGGAACAGAAAGGTTTAACAACGCCCTATTAGAAGCGTTTGAACTTACAAAATGGTATGCACAGGAACATGTATTGCTTTGCCTTGTACCGGCATTTTTTATTGCAGGAGTTATTGCAGTTTTTATCAGTCAGGGAGCAGTGATAAAGTATTACGGTGTAAAAGCAAAAAAATGGAAAGCATACCTTATTGCATCGTTATCAGGAACTATTTTGGCAGTTTGCAGTTGTACGATTTTACCATTATTTTCAAGCATTCACAAGAGGGGAGCAGGATTAGGACCCGCAATAGCTTTTTTATATTCAGGTCCTGCAATCAATATTCTGGCAATAATTCTTACGGCACGAATTTTAGGTTTTGAACTCGGTATTGCCCGAATTATTGGCGCTGTGGTTTTTAGTGTTATAATCGGATTGATTATGGCTTTTATTTATCGTAAAGAAGAAAAAGAAAAAGCAGAACGAATGGATTTTCCTGATGTTAAGGAAGAACGTCCTTTGTGGCAGGTTTCTTTCCATTTTTTCGTATTGGTGCTAATTCTTATTTTTGTCAACTGGGGCAAACCGGATTCAGAACAAGGTTTTTTTTACTGGCTGTGGT
>JAUWSB010000183.1 GCA_030610255.1 Bacteroidota bacterium | reverse complement strand
CAATTTTCTGTGATGATTTTGAAAATGGAAAAAATAATTGGACACATGGGTGAACGCAAGATGAATGGGAATTAGGAACACCATCAGTTGGACCAGAACAAACACATACAGGCACTAATTGCTGGGCTACTGATTTAGACAATAATTATGAAAACAATGCAGATAACTGGCTTTTATCCCCTTCAATTGACCTGAATGGTCTTGCCTGTGTTTATTTAAGCTTTTGGATATGGAATTGGGTTGAGGATTTGAATCAGGGATATGTCTATGATCCTCTTTGGTTAGATATTACTACAGATGGAATAAATTTTTATCCATTATGTAGTGAAATGGGAGGTGTAAATGACGATCCCGAAATTCCTGATGTTGGTGGATGGAATATGATATCTTTAGACCTAACAAAATATGTTGATAATACTGTACAAATCCGTTTCAGATTTAAATCAGATTCATACATTGTACAGCCTGGCTCATATATTGATGATTTTAATATTTATGGAAGGGATAAAACAACAGTTGGATTTAATGAAATAACCCAAATAAATAATTCTATATTACTTAAAAATTATCCAAACCCATTTAATTCATTCACAAAAATAGAATATAACCTGCCATTCAATTCAATAGTAAAATTAGAAATATTTAATATTGACGGAAGAAAAATTGAAACCTTAATAGATAAATTTCAATATCAAGGACAACATTCTATAATATTAAATACAAAAAGCTATGAATCTGGTATATATTTATTTATAATTAAAGTCGGCAATTATTCATCAACCAATAAATGTGTATTAATAAGATGAAATTTTCTTTAAGTAAAATTATTTTATCCAAATAAATTATCATCATGCAAAATTTTAAATCTTTACTTTTCTTAGTTATTGCTTTTATTATTTCAACTTCAACCGGTTACACACAACCTCTTATTGTAACTGATAATTACCTTATTCTGAATGCCACAGCCAAAGATCCGTTGTACACAACTTACACTGCAGCAATGGAGCGTTCAAGAATGTATGGAGATAAAGGATATAAAATGGATTATTATAATGATAATTCTCCATTAAATTATTCAAGTGATCAGGCAGGAAGATTTTTTAATGTATGGATGATAAATAAGCTGGTTATTGATAACATTGGAAAGTATTTTAAAAAGCCGGTTGTAAAAGCTTCTTTTCCCGACATGGCAATCCTTGAATATGAACCGTTTGAAGGATTAAAAGTACAGGAATGTTTTTTTGTTTATTCATCTGCTATTGCAATGGTTGACATTACAATTAAAAATACCACTTATAAAATACATGCAATTGAAGTTTTTCCAATACTTGAATTAGGAAACGACTCTTTATTAATTATAGATTACGATCCTGTTCATAACGGTTATATTCTTAACCATTACGAAAGTCCTAAAAGACTGATAAGCAATCTGCACACAAAGTTCGGTTATCCAACTCAGGCAAGAGATTTTTTTACGGTTAGTTTTAATCCCTATTCTTACGGTGGTTACAAAGGCGACCTTGATGTTTTTTATAATTATATTAAAACCGATTTTTATGCTGAAAACCGAAAAAATGATTCTTTGAATTTTCAAAAATCAGGATATACCGATTTTGTTTCCTTTCAATATAAATTCAATTTAAAGCCGGGTGAAACCAAGAATTTCAGATATTTCAGAGGTTGGCAGGCTCAGAACGAAAACCTTGATGATTTAATTAAAAAAATAGAAAAGCTAAAGAATGAGTCATTACAAAAATATGTTGATGAAGATGTAAAATTATTCAAATCAGCACCTCATATTAATTTTGAAACTAAAGACGGGAAACTGGTTTACATAGGCGCATTAAATCTTGCACGAGGTTGTATGTTACCGCCTTCGGGAAAAACAAACTATAACTTTTATGCTTTTTCAAGACAGCCATTATGGGGATGGGGACACGGGCATCAGGTTTTGCATGAATCTTTAAGCATGATGGCTTATGTTTATCTTGATCCTGAATCAGCACAAAACTCACAAAGAATTTATATGGAACAACAGGGCGATGACGGATTAATAGCTTACCGTCATGGACCAAGAGGACCGCAAACTTATCCACATAAAGGAAAACCAACTACCTCTGCCCCATTCTACTCATGGATAAACTGGGAAGTTTACAAGGTAAGTAAGGATGAAATATTTTTAAAAGATGCTTATGAATCGGGGGAAAAATATGTGAACTGGCTGATAAAAAACCGTGATGTTGATCAGGATGGTACTTTTGAATGGGGTCCTTACGGAATTATTGAAAATGTCCGTGACTGGTATAATGCCGTTTTTCAGGTATCTGCCGACAGATATTTGGATGTTGACAAAGAAGATATTTCCGATGAACTGGAATGCCTTGATTTAACACTGATGGTGATTAAAGAAATGAGATGCCTTGCAAAAATGGCAGAAGAACTCAGCAAAAAGAAAGAAGCAAAAAAGTGGACAAAAAATGCCGATAAAATTGCCGAACTTGTTAATGAACTGATGTGGGATGAAGATTCTGAATTTTATTATTCAATTAATAAAAAAGACCACTCGTTTTTCTTTATGGACAGGGATTTGAAACGTCAGGAGATTATTGGATTTTTAGCTTTATGGGCTGAAGCTGCACCAAAAAACCGTGCAGAAAAACTAATTAAATCACTTACAGATACTACAAAATTCTGGAGAAAATACGGTGTTCCAACCTTAGCTGCCGATGATGAATGGTACAGTCCCTATGTTGATTATTGCTGCAAATGGAACGGACCGGTTTGGTTGCTTTGGGATTATATGGTCTTTGATGGTTTGGTAAATTACGGTTACTACGACCTTGCAAAACAACTTGCTGATAAAATGATGCTGGCAGTTACAACACAATTATCAAAAAACCATAATTTCTGGGAATCATTTAGTCCTGATAATGAGGTTTTAAATTGCCCGTCAAATTATATCTGGGATTCCATCATGGCTAAATTACTGATAGAAGTGGATTTATTAAAATCCAGTGGCAAGATTAATTAATATAGTTATTTTCAAATAAGGGAAAATGCATGCGAAAGTCATTCTCCTCCTATGTTTAGGAGGGGTTAGGGGTGGTAGAATTTAATATAATAAATCATATAATAAAAGACCAAATATCAATGAATATTTATTAACTACTAAAATATAAACAGATGAAAAAAACACAACCTACACTCATTTTAATATTTTTAATAATATTTTCAATAACATTCTTCAGAAATGTACATGCACAAAACAAAATACCTGAAGAATTTTGCATTAAGCAGGATGAGTTAAAATTATACAATCTGATTAATAAATTCCGGCTGGATAATGAACTACCGTTATTACAGCTTTCCAAATCATTATCTTTCGTTGCAAAACTGCATGTAAAGGATTTGTATGAAAACCATCCGGATACGAGTATTTGCAATCTGCATAGCTGGTCAAACAAAGGAGATTGGACAGCTTGCTGCCATCAGCAATATATTCCAAAATCCGAATGTATGTGGAATAAACCAATGGAATTATCAGATTATAATGGAAAAGGATATGAACTGGCTTTCTGGGAAAGTGTTAAAGCTGAGCCGGATAGTATAATGTACATTTGGACAACAACTTATGAATCAAGAAATATGTTGTTGAACATAGGTAAATGGGAAGAGAAAAACTGGGAAGCCATAGGTATTGGAATACTCAATAATTATGCTGTGATATGGTTTGGAGAAAAATTTGATACTGAAGATGAACCCTTATTTTGCGGAACTGACTCAACAATAATTAATCAGTTTCAGGATGAAGACCGGAAAAATATATTAATAAAGAAAAAAACCGGAAAATTCTACCTCATATACGGCAGCTATGATAAATTGAAAGACGCTGAAAAAGAAGCAAATAAATTAATTAATAAGGGTTTTCCTAATACAAAAATTTTAAAAAGTAATAACAGATTCAGAATAGGATTATCTTCATATAAATCATTTAGTGCTGCTCAAAAAGCCCAGTCAAATTTGCCTGATAAATATAAAAAGGCGTGGGTATTGAAGTTTTAACACATCTTATTAAGAAGATTAAAATTAGTTTGATGTTTAATGTCTGATGTTTGATTTTTAATCTTTTTTTAATTAGAGCCTGTCTATAAATTAAGAATTTAGAATTTATTTGATATTTGTTTTTTGTTATTTGGTCCCAAAAGCTTTCGGGATTAATTCAAAAATTGTTTGACTTTATGGACAGGCACTAATTAACAATTACATAGCGCCATAAATGGCAAGTTACATGTTATTCAGCAATCGCTTACTAATTGTGGATTTGCAAAAAAAACATTCAATAAGCAACATACAATAATCAATAAACAAGTAAAAAATGAAAAAATTTGATTTAGAAGATAGATTTATTGACTTTACAATAAGAGTTGATAGCTATAATTTATAAAAGCATTGAAACTACGAAGTCTAATATGCAGAAATAATGAAAATCCATACGGACTCCCTTTGGTCGTTGAATGTTGTATGTTGAATGTTGAATATTGAATCAATCGCATACTAATTGCTGATTTGCTAAATAACTTTGTTTTTTTAGCCAAGTTTTACAGGATAATAGTATAGATAGTGTAATGAAAGGGACACTCATCCGATGACTTGAAGTCATCGGATGTGTTCT
>JAUWSB010000024.1 GCA_030610255.1 Bacteroidota bacterium | reverse complement strand
GGAATAGTAATTGAATCAATGACTTCTATTGATCTGTCAGAAATATTCAAATCAACATTTAACTCGTGATGAATTGACTGGGAATAGGTATTTATTCCAAGAAAAAGAATTAAAATGCTGATGATAGTTTTGAAGCTTTGCATAATGATTTTTTAAGATAACCGTTAACATTGTATTTATACTGTAAAGGACTATAATATATGTTTCTTGTAACTTATATTAATTTGATGTAATTTGTTAAATAACGTATAACTAACAACTTATAACCTTAAACAGTATATTAGCCGCTTTTGTTATTTGACATATATTTTATTAATAATTTTTCTATTTTATCGGCAATTAGTTCCGGGCTATCGGATTTAGAGAAAATTTCCTTATTCCCTTCAAGGATGTCACGAAATATATTAATCTTATTATCGAGAAAATCAAATAAATATTTTAGCCGTTCCATGTCGGAAGTTTCCCAATATTCACCTTCGTCTGTTACTTCCAGATTGCTGATATATTTGGGTTTGATATACTTTAGAAGTTTTATTAAAACAACGTGAATGTCGGGAGATGAAAATTGTGTTTTTACACTAACGATTAACTGATATTTATCACTTTCGTCATAATACTGGATGCTTATAGGTGATCGGAGAAATCCGTTTTCATCAAAAATAAATCCAACAGCCTCACACTCTTTGTGAATAGTAAAAATGATTCCTTTTATCGGTGGATGATTAATATCATTTTTATCTTTTTGAATAATCGTACTAGTCCATCCCATGTCGTTGCAAATATCGGATATCTCGTAAATGAGATTATCGATCATTTCAACATCATCTATTTTCCCTTTATAGTGAATAGTTATTCCCATTATAGTTTTAGGCTAAAATAATATTAATCGGCGAATTTCCGTATAATATTGTCAAATCTCTTTTATGCATAAAAAATTATTAAGTAACAAATATCTGAATAGTAATTTAAATAAACAAGCAAAAACCAAAGTTAGGGTTACCAACCTTCAAAAGGTTGGCAACCCTTCAATTCAATTCAATCTTAAAAGCCACTAAAGTAGAAAAGTTTTAAGATTGAGTCAGAATAATTCACAGCTACCATGCATTATATCTTCATGAAACATCCATGTCAGGTAAATTTTGACACACCCTGTACATTTTATTACAGAGCAGGCACGGGGATGATTATATAAGGAAATTATGCGAAATACATTCCCCTCCTTAAAAAAAGGAGGGGAGTTATTGCAGATAAAACCTAAAGATTTTATTTTTTTTGTAAAATATTGAATGAATAACCTAACTGCGCTTGGAAATAGTTATTATTCATATTACTGCTTTCATAGGTTAAGGTTCCCCTGAAAAATAATCGGCCGCTGCTTTTATCTGATAATTTGATGGATGCTAGCAATTGTATGCTTTGCAACCAGCGGTCAGCTTCAAAATCACGGGTTTTCTGGTTATTGTCGATTTGTTCGAGTTGAAATTTTTCAGTAAGCATATTCAAATATATTAACCTGTAATATAAGCTGATGGAAAAGCGTGCATCTGTTTTAATCATCCATTGTGCTTCCCAAAATGATTGCATTAATCCAACATTGAATTTATTTTCATTAATTGTGAGTATGGAATCCTTAAAAGTAGCAGTGGAGTCTATTATAGATGCA
Organism: Bacteroidota bacterium; assembly: GCA_030610255.1. Classification (GTDB taxonomy): domain Bacteria; phylum Bacteroidota; class Bacteroidia; order Bacteroidales; family JADFUO01; genus JADFUO01. The sequence goes on along the minus strand of JAUWSB010000024.1, from coordinate 17,708 downwards.
AGTTGATAATAGCCCCCCATATTAAAAAACAAAGAAGACTTTAATACTGGAAAATCAAGTACAAGAAGGTTTATCTTACCACCTATACTCATATTAACATGACTCAGCAAATCAATTGTTGTAACATATTTAATTGTAGAATCTTTTCCGGTTTCCTGATTTTTGATTTTATCATAAGTAACCGGTAAATATTTGTTATTGTCTTCAAGTTTAGAAAAAATGAATTTTGGTTCAATAAAGTTGAGAAAACCGAATGAAATAATTCTTTTAAAGCTTTGACCTGATTTTACGAAATAAGATTTTTCTTTAAGATATTTTGATTTTTTTTCCAGACTATCAATTTTGGAGTTGGTGGGATCCGTAATTCTAAGTTTATCGATTTTTATTGATATTTTTTCATTGCGGTTTAACAATCTTCCAGGTCGTATTTCGCGGGGAATCCGTTTTGAATACAGGAAGAACTTTCTACTTACTTCGGTTTGTATTAATCCATTGGGATTGTCCTGCCCAAAGCCCATAAAGTCGCTGTATATCTCGGCTTTTAAAATGTCAACAGTTTTTTCTTTATACAATATAACTGCTTTTTCGTCAGGCTGAATTTTGTATATCTTGTTTTCCGGACTATAATCCTCGGAGTTTAATTGCAGGTTGGGGATGTAATTCATCAGATCAATAACAGGAAATTTAATACCGAAATAATCTTTATAATATAGCATGATCTGTTTCAATGCTGAATAATCGTGCATTGTTGAAAAACCAATAGGAACAGCATTAAACATAATCATTTTATTCACTAAAGGCTCAATAATAGTTTTCGTTTTGAATTTAAACCGAATTGTCAGGATTCCTATGACGATAATGTTTTTGATATTACCATTAACGAATTCCAGGGATGCCGAATCGACTTTAAATACAAAATCATAATCATCAATTTCATTTTTAAAACATTTATATCTATCTTTCAATTTTTGTATTTCTTTTGTATCTTTTATTTTAGATATTAAAGTTTGCAATTCATGATCAAGGGAATCTTTATAAGGTTCTGTAATGAGAAAAGTTTTCTTTAGCGATACTAAGTCTAACACTCTCTCTATCAACATATCTTCATTGTCAAGGTTAATATCATCATTTAAAAATAAGTATCCGGCAATAGGCCGGCTTTCTAATGCAGGAGTTGTGAAATGAACATAAAACGGATAAAAAAGTTTTTTTTCGGCAATATTCCTTGCGGCAGTACTATCTTTTTGTTGAAATGTGGTGTCAGTGTAAAATTTCGCTATCGTTTCTGCGAAACCTTCAACAAAATCTTCTTTATAAAAGTATTTGATACTATACTGGAAATCCTGGTTATTAAAATCAGATAACTGAATAACGTATCCTGTTTGTGGATAAAATGCAATATTAATTATGTATGTGTTATCCTTAAAGTGAAACTTTTCTGTATAATTCGGGTAATTTTGACCTGCTACTGTTATGAAAAGAAACATAAAAATTCCACATAAGAAAAAAAATACTTTTGATTTCATAATTTTTTAAATTTTGATATTAATTGGATTAAAAGAATTGTCCGGTAAAACAGTATCTGCTAATTATTGTTTGATAGAAGCAAATATAAACAAAAAATTAAATGTAAAAGCTTTAAAATAATATAAAAAGAATAATAGAGGGATTTTCGTTAATTATTTACTTTGTTCACCTTTAAGATTTGATCAATTCATTTAGAGTGGTAAAAATAAAAATTTAGGTTACCAACCTTCAAAAGGTTGGCAACCCTTCAATTCAATTAAATCATAAAAATCTCTCATTTATTGGGAGGTTTTTTATATTTTTGAACAATATTTCAGAACTCATCAAATTCATCAAATTTAAAATAACAGATTAAAATTGATTATTTTAGTGAGTTGTGTTATTTTTTAAAATATGCCTGAAACTACTTCAAAGAGAAAAAAGAAATCCGAAAGAGAAATGTCATTCTGGGAGCATCTGGAAGAATTACGCTGGCATTTAGTTCGTTCAATTTTGGCCATTGTAGTTCTTGCAATAGTTGCTTTTTTTTGCAGGCATATTATTTTTGATTATATTATACTGGCTCCTAAAGATTCGGATTTTATCACTAACCGGTTGCTCTGCAGGTTGGCTGATTTTTTATCAGTTAAAGCATTATGTATTGATTCGTTATCTTTAAAAATTATCAATATCAAGATGTCGGGGCAGTTTTTAACTCACATGTATGTTTCAATTGTTGCTGGGTTTATTGTTGCATTTCCATATATAATTTATGAAATATGGAGTTTTATTAAACCTGCTTTACATATAAAGGAGAAGAAATATACGAGTGGGGCGGTAATTATAAGCTCTCTTCTTTTTATTGCCGGAATACTTTTCAGTTATTTTTTGATCGTACCGCTTACAGTAAATTTTTTAGGCACATATCATGTAAGTGAATATGTTCAGAATCTGGTTTCGTTAAGTTCATATATAAGCACGGTTGTTTCAGTAACTTTTGGAGTTGGAGTGGTTTTTGAGCTTCCGATTTTTATTTATTTTTTTACTAAGGTTGGGATTGTAACACCTTCATTTTTGCGAAAAAACAGAAAATATATGCTGGTGATTATTTTAGTATTATCGGCAATTATCACACCTCCCGATGTTTTCAGCCAGATATTGGTTTGTATTCCTCTTTTTGGTCTTTATGAGCTAAGTATTTATATCTCTGAAAAGATTTATAAAAAGAGAGAGTTAGAGATGGCGGGATAGAAATATACAAATATTTATAAAGGATTTTTTTAATTGTTCTTTTGGCTTGAACCAAAAGAACCAAACCCGTCCGAACGTGCCTTTCGGCACGGGCGGGAGTTCAAGACTTCTTAGAATTCCCATAAGAATCTCTAAGCAGCAATAAAACGGCTCAATGGAAAAAATAAGGAGTCCTTATGGATGGAATTCGTGTAGCAGGTTTCAGGTTTCAGTCGGCAATTAAATTTGTTTTTTAATAGAATCCGAAGGATTCAAATGTTTATAGAAAAACAAATAAAAATAAAATATTCGACCCCGTCGGGGTCGTATTAACAAATGATATTTTTAATGCTATAAACATGCAATCCCTTCGGGATTAAAAAAACAAAAAAATTGCATAATCGAATAATGCAATTAAACTAATATAATTCTATGCTCCCCCCATTTTTTTTATTGATCCGTTTTATCTTGAAAATCGTCCGTCATCCTTGGTTGCGGATATTTTTGCAGCAGTTTTGTCAAGCCATCCCGATTTTGTGTTTTTTCTCAGGTCAAATTTAGAGATATAAGGTTTTATATCCAGCAAAGGAGTGCCGTCAACAATATCAATATCGCTGATATAAATAATATTTTTTTCTATCTTATCAAGTCTTACAACGGATAAACCGATAGAGTTGGGGCGGCTGGGACTGCGAATAGCAAAAACTCCGTGTGGTTCATCATCAAGGAAAGGTGTTTGAAGAAGTTCGGGCTTTTTTGATAAGTGAAAATGATATAGCAGAATTATATGTGAAAAACCGTTCAAATCTTTCAATCCTTTTTCAAAATCACTAAAAACTTCAATTTTGCCCTTTGTTTCTTTTGCCCCTGAAGCCTGTATGGGCGTGCCTTTCGAATGTTTAAAAGGTGTGTGGATAATACCGATAGGTTTATATTTTATTGTTTCATTCATTTTTTAGTTCTCTGAGATACATTTGAACAGTATTTTCCAGTCCGAGATACAAGGCGTTACTGATAAGTGCATGACCGATTGAAACTTCCAGTAATCCCGGAATATTTTGTGCGAAATATTTCAAATTGTTGAGATCAAGATCATGGCCGGCGTTAATACCCAAACCAACTTCATTAGCTATTTTTGCAGCTTCAATAAAAGGTTTAATTGCAGTTTCTTTATTTATATGATAATTCTTAGCATAACTTTCGGTGTATAATTCAATTCTGTCAGTACCTGTTTTAACTGCATTTTTTATCATAACTTCATCTGTTTCAATAAAAATTGAAGTTCTGATGCCATTATTTTTAAATTCAGTGATTACTTCTTTTAAAAAAGATTCGTTTTTGACAGTATCCCAACCGGCGTTTGAAGTAATGGCATCGGGTGCATCGGGAACCAAAGTCACTTGAGCCGGTTTTACTTCAAGAACAAGGTCAATAAACTTTTTAACAGGATTACCTTCAATATTGAATTCAACTGAAATTACAGGTTTGATATCCCTTGCATCCTGATAACGGATATGTCTCTCGTCAGGGCGGGGATGGACTGTTATTCCCTGTGCCCCGAAACGTTCGCAATCAATGGCTGCTTGCAAAACATTTGGAATATTGCCGCCGCGTGCATTTCGTAATGTTGCTATCTTGTTGATATTTATGCTTAGTCTTGTCATATAATTGTAATTAAATTATTTTTAAATACAAAACTAATAAATTAGTATGTTTGTATGAGGATTTATTAAAATTAATATTAGAAAAAATGAGAGTAGTAATACAAAGAGTTTCCGAAGCATCTGTTAAAATTGATAATAAGACAAAAGATAAAATCGATTCGGGTTTATTAATATTTCTTGGTATAGAAGAAAGCGATACTGAGGAAGATATTTATTGGCTGTGCGGTAAAATTGTGCGACTTAGAATATTCAATGATAAAAACAGGGTAATGAATTTGTCGGTTAAGGATATTGAAGGTGATGTTATGCTAATCAGTCAGTTTACACTTCATGCAAGCACGAAAAAGGGGAACAGGCCATCATACATAAAAGCTGCAAAACCAAATATTGCAATTCCATTATATGAGAAATTTATTAAACAGCTTGAAATGGAATTAAGAAAACCGGTTCAAACAGGTGAGTTTGGAGCTATGATGGATATAAGTCTTGTAAATGACGGTCCGGTTACGATTATTATTGATTCTGTGAATAGAGAATAAATAGTGTTTGTCCAAAATGTCCGATTTCTTCGTTATGCTTGCCTTTAAAACCAGTCATTTACAAAAGTAAACTCCTGATTTTAAAGACTTCGCAAGCCTCGAACTCGAACATTCTGAACTAAACACTTACTTTATGGGACTAAATAGCACCACAATTTATTGTGGTGTTCCATAATAAAAAATCCTGCTGTTTTCCGCATTGGGACACCTTAAACACAAATATTTATAAAGATATTTTTTTATTGTTCTTTTGGCTTGCAGCAAGAGATTCTAAAAGAATTCTAAAAGGTCAGGGGTGTATTTGAAGGATCGGCCTATTAAAAATCAACGTCCGTATGGAAAAATGAAAATCTGTAGCGTTAAAAAAAATTCGGGTGCGATTAAATTTATGTAGAATGACATAGATAAATCCGTTATACAAAAATCTGTTAAATTTCAGAAATGTAAGTAGCTTGAATTTTTTAGCGGAGGATTTACATTTTTAGTTGATTTTTAATAAGCCTTGATTTTTTGGTACTTTTTTATTAAGAAAAAAGTACAATAATTAAGCTACCTATCTGGGCAGAGGTCTCTGAATTTTATAACTTATTCAAATTTACCAAAAAATTGTCTTTAAATTTCCAGGACACCCAAAACCATAAAAAATCAAGTTGTATTATATTGTTATTCTGTATTTTATATCTTGAAACATTAAACTTTATTTATGTGTGCGGAAAACAGGAAGATATTGTCTTTCTTTATTAGAAAGTGAAATTGATACCCAAACTTGGCATAATTGGCAATTGATATACTTTTTCGTGGCTTATTCTATCAATATAAAAAATATTTTTACGATCAAAAACATTAGTAACGCTAATATTTACTTCTAAAATCAAATGATTGCCAAATTCAAACCTGCGTTTCAGGTCAAAATCCAAGCGATGATAAGTTGGCAGTCTGCCGCCGTTTAAATCTGCATACAAAATACCAAGCTCACCGTTTTCAATAATATAATTAGTATTTATTCCTCCTGTAAAATTTAAGCTTTCATAAAATCCCTGTGTTTTTGTGAAAGGAAATCCTGAGCCGAAGTTCCATCGTACATTAATCTCCCAGTTCATTTTGGAGCCAAGCAAGTAAGAACCAACAAGATTAATATTATGCCTTCTGTCGTAGTGAGGGACATATTTTACTAACTCATTATCAGTGTTTTCATAAAATTTGTTAATAAAAGCATAAGAATAAACTGCCCAGAAATAAAATCGTCTGTAATCATATTTCAAAGAGAAATCAAGACCTTCGGCATCACCTTTTTCAATTATAAAATCTTTTTTCAGCAAATCAGGTTGGTCGGGTGCTTTATTTTCATCAAATATTTTGTTCCGGTTTAAATTTGTTAATTGAGAAAAATACTTATAGTAGCCCTCAACATTGATCAGAATATTGTCTGTTAAATTATATTCAAATCCGAGAATTGCATGCTGTGATTTTTGAAGCTTGTGAGTGATTTCTTCACCATCAAATTCATCTGGAAGGTTATCAGGTCCTGATAAAAAGCCATAAAAAAGATTAACAACATCCCTATCGGAAACTGCACTGATGAGGTTTTGAGAATACCAGCCTCCGGCAAATTTTATTCTAAAATTATCGGTGGCATTATATTTTATTGCTAAACGCGGTTCAGGTGAAATATTTGATAGTGAAGCGTACCATTGAACTCTGAATCCCGGTTCAATAATAAATTTACCGGTAGTAATTTTATATACAAAATAAGCGGCTAATTCGGTAGTGTTTTCAGCTTGTTTTATTTCTCTGTTTAAGGAGTTTATAAAATAATAGTCGGTTTTAAAACCCAGCATTTCAAGACCGTATTTAGCTTGGTTTTTACCAATGAAATAAGTAAAATCCAGTCCAATATTAAACCCGTTGATTGTGCTTGAGCGAGTCGGGAAGTATTCTTCTTCTAAGAAAATTTTATAAGTAGAGTAGGAAAAATGACCTTCCATTAGCATAGGTGATTTTCCGGGGATAATCAAAAAATTTATTCCTCCTCCTGCTGAGTTCCAGTGGAAATCTGATAATGCTTTGTAATTATTAACTTTGTCTTTAAAGCTAAAACCGAAAAAATTTATTTTACTGCCGTTTGCAGCGTTGATAGAGATTTTTCCGTAAATATCGGTATAGTTGAAAGGCAAACCTGCAGTGTCAATGTAATTATAAAATAATTTTGAACTTTGTTCAAGGTATGAGTTTTTAGCAGAAAATATAAATGACGAACTTCCACCACCTGTTTCAGACTGTTTTTTTAATGGACCTTCAATCATTACTTTAGCTCCAAAAGTACTGACACCTATTTTCCCTGCAATTCTTTTTTTGTTGCCATCACGGGTAGTAATATCCATAATTGATGAAATTCTTCCGCCATATTCGGCATTAAAACCTCCTGTGTAAATATCTGCGTTCCGGAGTATATCGGTATCAAAAACTGAAAACAATCCTATAGAATGGAATGGATTGTAAATAATCATCCCGTCAAGCAAAACTTTATTTTGAATTGGTGAGCCTCCTCTTATGTATAATTGTCCTCCCTGATCGCCGGTAAATATCACTCCGGGCAAAACCTGCAGGTATTGAGCAAGGTCAGGTTGACCGCCTATGCTTGGAATCTGCTTGATTTGTTTTGGCGTTATTTTTACTACCGATGTTCTGGTTTCGGTTCTCATTTCATATTTATCGGCTGATACATGTATGGTTTCAAGTGTGTAGAATCCTTTTTTTAGATATAATTTTTTATTTACAATTTCGTCCGGTTTTAATGTGATGGACATTCTTAGAGTGTCGTAGCCAAGGTTAGTAACCATTAATTCGTAGCTGCCTGCCGGGATATTTGAAATTATATAATATCCGTTTACATCGGTTGCTGAGCCAAAAGTTGTGTTAGAGAGATAAACATTTGTGAAAATAACCGGTTCACCTGTTTCTTTTTCATAGACAAACCCCCTGATAGTTGCTGTTTGTCCTGATAAATTACAAACTGAAAAAAATATAATCAGACTTGTAAAAATTATTATAGAAATAAAGTTTTTAAAATTCATAAGCAAGTAATAAATATTCTATATGTTTTATAATGATAAGTTAACGTTATTAATCAATTAGTTAAAGCTAAATTATTTTCCAGTAAACAGAGATGCCTGAAATTTTGCGACAAGAGTATTTGAAGGATCGCAATTTACAACTGTTAAGTAACATCCTAATGGCGAAAGTTTCCAGTCGGTATGTATGTAATTTTGTTCAACAATATATATTTTTTTAAAGTGAAGATAGTATGGTATTTTCAATGAAGAGCAAGCATTAATAGCCCTTTCAATAGCAGTTTCAATCGTTTCATCTTCAATTTCAAATTCATCCAGAAAATCACTTGCATAATATTGTATGTCTTTTGAATGTATTGCTTCAATGAAATCAAGGATTTTTTGAGGAATTATTTCATCATATAATGTCAATGATATCATAATTTTATAAAATTTAAAAAGTAAAAGAGTTGATAAATTCTAATTAGTCTTTGCACGAAAACTCAGTGTTTGATAAGAAGGCGTCAAGAACGAGGCTTGCGAAGTATTTAAAACCAGGAGTCCGTACGGATGACTGGTTTTAAATACGAGCGTAACGAAGTTATTGACGTTTTCTTGCAAACACTAATTATGCAAATCTGCTGCTTTTTTTATTAATTCAAGTTCTTCTTTTGATATTGATTTTGGTATTTCAATTTTTATTTTTAGATAAATATCTCCGAAAACGCCTTTTTTATTATAATCGGGCATTCCCATGCCTTTCAATCTAAGGACTTTACCGTTTTGGGTTAGTTTGGGGATTGTAATGTTTTTGTTTCCCTTAAATGTATAAACACTTACCTTACCTCCTAAAATTGCTTTATAAATATCAATGTTAACATCGCTATATAAATTATTTCCTTTTCTTTCAAAATAATTGTTATGCCTAATATTTACCTTTATATAAAGATGTCCGCTTTGGCCTCCTTGTGTTCCTTTTCCGCCCTTTCCCCTGACTCTTAACAATTGACCGTTTTTTACGCCGGGCTTAATATTGATTTTGAGTTTTTGACCGTCTAAATTTAAAATACGTGAAGTTCCATTATATGCTTCTGTTAGATCAATATCCATTTGAGCTTCATAATCTTGCCCTGGAAAAGGACGTGCTTTCCCTGTTTTACTTGTTCTTTGATATTGTCTGCCGAAGAATTGTTCAAAAAAATCGGAAAATCCGCCGCTACCACCGAACATCTCATCATAATTAGCTTGGGAATATGCTCCTGCCTGTTGTGCACCCTGTCCCCATTGAGCATAATCAAAACCACCTTGTCCTGCATAAGCGCCTGCTTGTTCGTATTGTTTCCAGTTAGCTCCTAATTTATCGTATTTTTTTCTTTTTTCTTTGTCGCCTATAACTTCATAAGCTTCGGCAATTGTTTTGAATTTCTCCTCAGACGATTTATTATTTGGATTTTTATCAGGATGATATTTTATTGCAAGCTTGCGATATTTCTTCTTTATCTCTTCCTGTGTAGCGTTTTTATCAATACCTAATATTTTGTAATAGTCTTTATATTCCATTCATTACCTTTATAAAATTAGTTTTTTGTCGGATATTGGGGTTTAATAAAAATATCCATACGGATTCGTTTTACTTCAAAAGACAAAAGTAAAAAGATAAAAGTAAAAAGGCAAAAGTAAAAATAAAAAAATACCGATTACTCAAAAGTTTATTATACTTTTATGAATTGCCACCAAATATCTGGGTAGATCCGGAAATAATGTTAAGTACGGGAAATATGATAGGAGCTGAAATTGCAGGGCTCATAGGGGCAATATTATTTGCTTTGGTTTATGCAATACTATACAATGGAATTCCTGGAAATGGTATTAAAAAAGGTTTAATTTATGGATTTCTTGTATGGTTAGTTGGAGCTTTAGTAGGAATGGCAACAATGCCATTTTATATGACAATTGCCACAACTGTTGTTATTTACTGGATACTAAATGCCTTAGTAATTAATTTAATTAATGGTGTGATATTGGGAGCTATTTATAAGAAGAAATAGGTTTAATAAAGATAAAAGACATCCATACGGACTCCTGAAGCGAAGCTAACCCGTCTGGGCGTTGGTCGAAAGTAAAAAGATAAAATTTTATCTTTAATCCTTTACTTTAGTCTTTTTACTTTTATCTTTTATCTTAGATCTAGTATCGGCTAACCTTCAAACTTGAAACAGCAACATCAATATCTATATAGATTTTATTAATGCTGTTTTCAAAGTTTGAAGTTTTATAAAAGCCTTTTTTAATCTTGTTAAAGCCTCTGAGATTCCTGCTTGATAGAACTGAACTTGTATGTACCTCACATCCCGATTCTTCAGGGATTTTTATATTGATTGATGATGCTCCGGCATCAATATCAAGCTTTGTATAATTATATTTATCTCCAAGTTTAATATTTATTGAAGATGCTCCGCCATCAATAGTGATTTTTTTGGTTTTGAATGGGATAAGATCCAAATCAAGTTTTGCCGCTCCTGCATCAAAATCAAATTCCCAAACAGGTTCGGGATTAAGTTTGATATAAACATTGTTTTTTATGTTACCTAATTTGAAAAATGTATTTTTAATGTTTAATTTTAATACTTTTTTATTGTCAAAATCTTGTGACGAAAAGCGGTAAGGTCCGATATTTCCTTCCTTTTCAAAATCCAACAGATTATCGGTTTCGCCTTTGATTTTAAAACTTCCTGCTGCTGCATCAATTTTTAGCACGGCTAAGTTTATGGACGAATCATAAGATTCATAAAAATATTGTTCTTTCAGGTCATTATCGTAATATGAGTGATTTCTGTCACATCTGAAATTGAAATAGTGATACCTTGAATAAGGACTGCTGAAAATAAAAGTTATTGCTAAAATTATTGCTAAAAACGACAGAATAAGCTTTATTGTGTTTTTTACAGGTAAAATTGAAATTCCAATTAAAATCAGCAATAAAGGCCATAATCTAAAGATTGCATACCAGTTAAAGTATATAATATCAAGATTTTTTAAGATAAATAATGCTCCCAAAGTAATAAGAATTACTCCCCAAAAAATATTTCTGTATTTCATAATTTATTGTTTTTTGGGTTTTATATAACTCATCCTGATTAATGCAATACCTGCAACTAAAAGTATAATTGGCCATAAATCGGCAAAATCAATCCTGGGGAAGAAACGGCTAATTAAAAATATTACACCTATTGTAATTAAAATTAATCCGGCAACAAGGCTGCCATTGTTTTTACCGTGCCAATGAGTTTCCTGATTAAATTGATCTTTTTCAGGTTTGGCGTTTGTTTTTTCTTTTTCCATATCCGAAAAGTTTTTGTTATTAAATGTAAAACTGTAATCAACGGGCAGAGCTATCCATAGAATTAAATATATTATTAATCCTCCTCCGCCAAATAATGCTAATAATACAAAGATAATCCTGATTAATATCGGATCAGTATTTAAATATTCAGCTATTCCACCGGCTACACCTCCGATAACCGTGTCTTTACTGCTTCTGTAAAGTCCTTTGCGTGTTTCCATTATTTATTATATTATTTATTTAATTACAAATATATAAAAATATTTATTAATTTTATCGTATAAATTTAATATTTATTGTTTTGATAAAACAATTTGAAATATTATTACCGTCTTTTAGCAGAGGCTATCATCTTATAACCAATCTGATTGAGAATAATTTACCTGAACTTCCGGACAAGGGGATTGTTAATATTTTTGTTCAACATACATCAGCTGGATTAACAATTAATGAAAATGCCGATTCATCGGTAAGAGTTGATTTTGAAACAGTTTTTAATAAGCTTGTGCCGGAAAACAGCAGGGATTATATTCATACAATTGAAGGACCCGACGACATGCCTGCTCATATTAAATCATCCCTGGTTGGGCAATCCGTTACAATTCCAATCACAAATAAAAGACTAAATTTAGGAATCTGGCAGGGAATTTATTTATGTGAATTTCGTAACAGTGGAGGGAGAAGGAAACTGGTGATTACGATTTATTCTTAGCCCGGATTCTCAATAAATTTATTAAATTCAACAATAAAAGTTGAACCTTTGTTAATTTTGCTCTCGCACCAAACTTTTCCATTCATTGCAGTTACATATTTTTTTACAATTGAAAGACCCAGCCCAGAGGATTGTTCACATGGTTTTGATGTTGTAGTTTGTCTTTGATATTTATCGAAAATATTATTTAATTCTTCTTTTGCAATACCCGGCCCTTCATCTTTTATTTCAATTCGCACTTTATTGTTTACTTCATATAGTTTAATATCAATTGTTTTATCATTATCAGAATATTTTATGGCATTTGAAATCAGGTTGTCAAGTATTTGTAAAACATAAACTTCATTTAATTTTGCATGCAGATTATCTAAATTTAGTGTAATTATTAAATTTTTTTGAAAAATAGAATGTTCAAAATTTTTATGAACCTGTTTAATAAGTTTTGTCAGATTGATTTTTTCAAGTTTTAACCTGAATTTTTTTGATTCAATTTTATTTACATCTAAAATCTGGTTTATCATATCATTCATTCTTTGTAACGACCTTTGAATGATAGTTGCATATTCCGAATGTGTGTTACATAATTTTTGCTCTTCCGCTTTAAGCAGATCAACCATACATAAACTGCTTGTTAAAGGGTTTCTTAAGCCATGAACTACAACACTTATCAAATGATTTTTTTCTTCATTTAAATTGATAAGATCAAAATTTTGTTCTTCAAGCAGTTTTTTTTGTTCTTTTATATTAAGGTGTTGTTTTTCAATTTCTTCTTTTTGCTTTTGGATTTTTAAATAGCTTTTTGCAAGTTTTTCTTCCAGAATATTCATATGCCTCATACGTTTGAGAAGTACTTTTAAAACACCTTCTATGATTTCTAAATTTTTTGAAGTAAGCTCATAAAAATCCTTTTGATCAAGTTTTAATAATTGAGTTGGTTCTTCTGCAGTGATTGAAGCCGAACGTGTTTCTTCATCTATTAATGAATATTCTCCAAATACATCACCCGCTCCTAATTTTGAAAGCACATGGTTTCCATCATGGACACGTACCTTACCTTTAACGATAATATACATTGCATTACCTATTTCTCCTTTACGTATAATCGTTTTTTCTTTTTTTACTGATAAATCGGTTAATGATTCGGCAATTGACTGTAAAACTTCGTCACAGGTTTCTGAAAAAATACTTGTGTTTTTTAGTGTTTCAAGTTTTTTTTCGGGTTGTAATATGTCGGATATTTTTTTCATCCTATTAATATTATTGTGATTGGATATTGTTTTCGGATGAAACACCCAAAATAATTGAATTTCCTGTATGTGATATTTTTTTCAAGGGCGTTTCATTTGGATTTTTTATACTTCAAATGTACTTAAAATATCATTATAATCTTTAACGTACTCAATAATTTCCGGGAAAAATTCACTAAATTCTTTTTCGTAAAGCTCATAATCTTTTTTTAAATCGTTAACAGCACTTTCCATCCCCGAGTTAAAAGGGGTTCTTTGTGACATTCCGTTGAAAACTCTTTGTAATCCTTTAAAATTGGCATAATTAACTAACCAGTTTTGAGTAATCATAAAAGGTAAAATCCTTTTAGATTTTTTAGGAAGAAATAAAATATTTTTTATTAAAATTCCATAAGCTTTCGAAACAAATTCTTCAATTTTAACATCAGAGTAATTATGCCAGTTTGCTGCTAAAAAATGATCATAAAAAATATCAACTATTACACCGGAATATTTTCGGTATTTACCATTTAATCTTTTAGAGCTTTTTTTAAAAATAGGGTGATTATCAGTGTATTTATCAATTTTCCTGTGAAGCAAAATCCCATTTTTTACACTCTGTTTATAATTATCAAACGTTTTGCCTTTAACTGCATCGGCAATAAAATTACCAAGGAGAATATCTTCATCATCAGGCGATAAATACAGATGTGCTAAAAAATTCATTTATTTTATTTTAAGCAAATTCAAAATTAATAAAAATATGTTGATAATTTATTAAATTAAACATTCCATTTCTATAAAATTTTCTGATGTACATAATTTCAGCTTTTTATAATCTTTTTAAAGAGAAATGGAATGGTTTGCTAAAAATATTGAAAAATTAATTAGTTTTGTGAATTACATAAGAAATTTTAATCAAAATAAATTTATGGAACACAAATTACTGTTATTAGGAGATGAGGCGATAGCCCAAGGAGCCATTGACGCAGGTTTATCAGGAATTTATGCTTACCCCGGAACACCTTCAACAGAAATAACCGAATATGTTCAACGCTCAAAAGAAGCACATGAAAAAAACATTAGTTCAGAATGGTCGGCAAATGAAAAAACAGCAATGGAAACAGCTTTGGGAATGTCTTATGCAGGTAAACGGGCAATGGCGTGTATGAAGCATGTTGGCTTAAATGTAGCAGCCGACCCGTTTATAAATTCTGCAATTACAGGGGCACACGGAGGCCTTATTGTTGTTTCAGCAGATGACCCTTCAATGCACTCTTCACAAAACGAACAGGATTCAAGATTTTATGGAAAGTTTGCAATGATACCTATTCTTGAACCTTCAAACCAGCAAGAAGCCTATGATATGGTTAATTATGGTTTTAATTTTTCTGAAAAAATGAAAATTCCTGTTTTGCTTAGAATTACAACACGGCTTGCACACTCAAGGGCCGGTGTAAAAAGAAATATATCAAAAGAACAGAATAAAGGCGGTTTGCATGATAATCTTAAACAGTTTATTTTGTTACCTGCTATTGCCCGTAAGCAGTATAAAGATTTGTTAAATAAACAATCGGAATTTGAAAAAGCATCTGAAGAATCATCTTTTAATAAATACATTGCCGGTGAAGATAAAAAGTTAGGAATTATTGCATGTGGAATTGCTAATAATTATTTAATGGAAAATTATCCTGACAGAAAAGTACCTTATCCTGTTTTAAAAATCTGTCAATACCCTGTTCCAAAAAAAATTATTGAGAAAATTTATGATGAATGTGATGAAATACTGGTTTTGGAAGATGGATATCCATTAGTTGAGGAGTTGCTGAAAGGATTGTTGGGTAAAGGGAAAAAAATAAAAGGTCGTTTGGATGGAACAATTCCCCGTGATGGAGAATTAAATCCGAATATTGTTGCTACAGCCCTGGGTAAAGATTTTACAAAAGGAAAGGAAATTCCTGAATTTATAGCAGGAAGACCGCCATCATTATGCCGTGGTTGTTCGCATAATGATACTTTTCTTGCTCTTAACGAAGCAATGAGTGATTATTCAAAAGGAAGGGTTTTTTCTGATATCGGTTGTTATACTTTAAGTGCTTTGAAACCTTTGGAATCTATTAATTCGTGTGTGGATATGGGAGCATCAATTACTATGGCTATTGGTGCTGCAGATGCAGGAATGATACCTGCTGTTGCAACTATAGGTGACTCAACTTTTACTCACTCGGGTATTACGGGATTGCTGGATGCGGTAAATAATAAATCGCCGATTACAATATTAATTCTTGATAATTTAACCACTGCTATGACAGGCGGGCAAAAGTCTTCCGCTTTTGGAAAAATAGAAGACATTTGTTTGGGTGTTGGAGTGGAGAAAGAGCATATACATATTATTAAACCACTTATAAAATACCATGAGGGAAATGTAAAAATTATTAAGGAAGAATTGGCTTATAAAGGTGTATCGGTGATTATTCCTCGCAGAGAGTGTGTACAAACTTTAAACAAACGAATGAGAGCAAAACATAAAATAAAAACAGTAAGTTTATAATATTTTATTGAAATAAAAAATATAAACACATGAAAAAAGATATTATACTGGCAGGTGTAGGAGGGCAGGGAATTCTTTCAATTGCGGCAATAATTGGCACTGCAGCAATTAATGCAGGTTTGTTTTTGAAGCAGGCAGAGGTTCATGGAATGAGCCAGCGCGGAGGTGACGTCCAATCTCATTTACGGCTTTCCTCCGAAGAAATTGCTTCCGACCTTATTCCCGGAGGTTTAACCGACCTGATAGTTTCTGTTGAGCCAATGGAGTCGTTAAGGTATTTACCTATGTTATCGCCGGATGGCTGGCTGATAACCAATACCGAACCTTTCGTTAATATTCCCAACTATCCCGATATTAATAAAGTAATATCTGAAATTGAGGCTTTTCCACGACATATTGCTTTGAATGCCGAACAGATTGCAAAGGATTTAGGCTCGGTTAGGTCAGCCAATATAGTTATGCTTGGTGCATGTTCGCCGTTTCTTGATTTGGATTATTATTTACTTGAAAATGCAATCCGGAATATTCTCCAAAATAAAGGCGAAGAACTTGTTAAAATTAATATTGATGCATTTAAAGCAGGTCTAAAATTTGCAGAGGAGAATAAATGATTTATATCAAATCAAAAATATGTTCAGAAAATTTAATTTATTTTTTGTATTTGTATTTTGTTTTGCAAGTGGAGCAATTGCGCAACACGGGGAAGCTCCAACAGGTAAAATGACAGGATTAACATCATTATATGGTATTGGAAAAACAGGATACGATATTGTTAATGTGAATTCGCAGATAACAGATAGTACTGTTATGCCTGTTATGATCATCAGACTGAAATCGAATATTGTTAATACAACTCCTTTCACGCATAAATATCCGAATCATAAAATCCCAATGGATGTTTTTAAAATAACATTTCCCAATCTTGAAAATAAAACTGATACTATTGGAGTATTATGGTTCCTCAGGGAATCTGTATATTCCAAACTCGGGATTGTTAATATAATGCTGATCACGCTGTCAGTTGATTCAGTGTATAATTTCTATTTTGATTATAATAATAATCGTGATTTTACTGATGACGGAGACCCCTATGTTTTTCAGAGTTATACAAAGCAGAAAAATATTGTAATTGAAGACAACGGGAAATTTTATTCTTTCACTCTGCAGAACCCTTTTATAGAAGTTGAAGATATAAAAAGAAACAGGGCAAGAAATATAATTATTCGTGATTCGATATGGAGGGCAACTGATAAAAAATTTACCGCAAATCTTACAATTTTGGTGTCGTCAGGTTCCGGAAGGCCGGAAATGAGTTACGTTCCTTTAGAGCCAGGTGATACATCCATGATATGCTATAAAGCCCATGTTTACTCTTCTGCAGCTTTTAACTTAGTACTTGAGCTTAACTGGTTTAATTTTACAATTGGAATAAATGGAAGTATAGAAAAAGAAGATATTGGCGAAAGATTTGAATATATTTATATATATAATTATTATAGTGAGGATTATATTGAAAGAGTAAAATCAAGTACAGGCCATTGGCCCGATGCAAAATTTAATTTTGGATTAAACCTTGGATACAATATTCGTTTATTAAAGGTTGTCAGAATAATGCCATATTTTGGAATTTCCTCGTGTATTTATTTAGTTGATGAACCATTTTTGAAATACAAGAGCAGTAATAGTGTCAGAGAATGTTTTAAGGAACGGTATTCTATTTTTTATGGTTCCCGTGTTAAATTTCTGGTAGGCGAAAAAACCGCTTTTGTTTTGGATATTTATCAGAAAAATTCATATTTTGATGCCTCGTCATATTTCGGGAATGTTAACCCTTCTACTTTTAAAATGAAATATAATAAATTTTATTTTGGTGCAGGAATACAATAT
>JAUWSB010000093.1 GCA_030610255.1 Bacteroidota bacterium | reverse complement strand
CGGCGACAGGTATGCATTAAACGGCACTGAAAGAAGCATGTTATACAGAGGAATCACTAACAGCAAAAATGCTGAAAAAAGAGTAAAAAAACTCATCTCTGAAAAAAACATAATAAATCAACCCATCCATATTGACGGGTATAATGTTTTAATAACCATTGGAAGTTACCTTAACGGGAATTTAGTTTTTATCGGAAACGACCGTTATCTTCGTGATGCCTCGGAAATACACGGCAAGATTTTCCGCACCGAATTATTTGAACGTGCTGTGATCTTAATTTTAGTTTATCTTGAAAAATTAAAAGTTTCTGAAATCAACTTTTATCTTGATCAGCCCGTTAGCTTCAGCGGAAAATTATCTCAAAAAATCAATAAAATAATTAAAGATTATTATCTTACAGGAAAAGCCGAAGTTTACAACTCACCCGATTATATCTTAAAAAATATTGAAGAAGGTTTTGTTGCCACTTCCGACTCAACCATTATTGACAAAGCCAAAGTAAACATTTTTGATCTTGCACGAAATACAATCAAATATCATTTTAATCCGAATTTTATTGACATGGGTCTATTTATTTCTTAACTTTGCATAGTCAATTTTCCAATAGGGGTGCCCTAAATTAACGGGCTGAGATTATACTCTTTGAACCTGCTCCGGGTAATGCCGGCGAAGGGAGAAAGCATAAACTCCAGATAAATATTTTTCCTCTATTGGTTTTTTATCATTAACGTTAAAAAATCAATATCATGAAAAAAATCATAATTAATCTGCTATTTATTGCAGCAATGCCTTTAATGGCTTTTTCACAGTTTTCAATTTCCGGTAAAGTTGTTGATAAAGAAACAAAAGAACCTTTACAGGGAGCACACATCATTATTGAAAACACATTTAAATCAACAACATCAAACAGTTCCGGCTATTATTTTATTAAAAAATTAAAAAAGGGAAATTATTCCATTAAGGTTAGTTTTATCGGATATAAAACTATTATCAAAAAAATCAAGCTTTATAAAAATTCAGAATTAAATTTTGAAATGCTAAGCAGCCCTATCTTAGAAGACGAAGTAATAATCACAGCTACAAGAGCTCCTGAAAAATCACCAACTACTTTTAAAAATGTTTCCAAAAAAGAAATCAGGGATGTAAACCTTGGTCAGGACCTGCCTTTTTTAATTGAAACCACACCCTCAACGGTTGTTACTTCCGATGCAGGTGCAGGGATTGGTTATACAAGCATCAGGATACGCGGAACAGATATGACAAGGATAAATGTAACTATTAATGGTATCCCTCTGAATGACCCTGAATCGCACGGTGTTTTCTGGGTGGACATGCCCGATTTTGCTTCGTCTATCGATAATATCCAAATACAACGTGGCGTAGGAACATCCACAAACGGAGCAGCAGCTTTCGGAGCAAGCATCAACATACAAACTCTTAAACTGAATCCCGAACCTTATGCCGAAATTAACAGCTCTGCCGGCTCATTCAACACTTTTAAAAATAACCTCACTTTCGGAACAGGACTTATAAAAGGCAAATTCAGCTTTGACGGACGTGTATCAAAAATCACTTCCGACGGCTATATTGACAGGGCTTTCTCCGACCTTAAATCATTCTTTGTATCAGGTGCTTATTATGGTGAAAAAAGTATTTTGAAACTGAACATTTTTTCAGGCAAAGAGAAAACTTACCAGGCATGGATGGGTGTTCCTAAAGATTCACTAAAAACCAACCGCACCTTTAATCCATATACTTACGATAACGAAACCGATAATTATCAGCAAGACCATTACCAACTGATTTATTCAAAAGAAATTAATAAAAATTTGCTTCTTAATGCGGCTTTGCATTATACACACGGCGAAGGATATTACGAGCAATATAAGGAAAATAGAAAATTTGAAGACTATTTGCTTGACACACTTTTTATAGGTGGCGACACAATTTCCCGAACTAATCTTGTTCAGCAAAAATGGCTTGACAATGATTTCTATGGTTTTACTTATTCATTAAATTATAAAAAGAAAAATACTGATTTTATACTTGGTGGCTCATGGAACAAATACAACGGCGACCATTTCGGAAAAGTTATCTGGGCACAATTTGCAAGCAACGGAAATATTAATCATCAGTGGTATTATAATACAGGTGAAAAAACCGATTTTAATATTTTCGGAAAAATTAATTATAATCTTAATAATAAATTCAATCTTTACGGTGATGTTCAATATCGCAGAATTTATTATTCAATTGATGGCGATCATGATGACCTGCGCGACATAACACAGGAACATAAATTTAATTTTCTAAATCCAAAAGCAGGTTTATATTTTGATATCAATGAAAATCACAGCACTTATTTTTCATTTGCAGTATCAAATCGTGAGCCAAGCCGGAGTGATTACCGCGATTCTGATAAAGACCATACTCCAACCGGCGAAACACTTTACGATTATGAAATTGGGTATAATTTTAAATCATTGAATTTTGCCGTTGATGCAAATATATTTTACATGAATTACAAAGACCAGTTAATATTAACCGGCGAAATCAACAATGTAGGCAACCCGATAATGACAAATGTGCCAAAAAGTTACAGGGCAGGTATTGAATTGGCTGTTGGTGCAAAAATTTTACAAAATTTAAAATGGGATATAAATGCTACATTCAGCCGTAACAAGATAAAAAACTTTACAGCTTATATTGATAACTGGAGTCCGCCTTACAAACAAATCACAGATGATCTGGGTGAAACTGATCTTTCATTTTCGCCTGATATAATTGCAGGCAGCATAATCAGTTACAAACCAATAAATAATTTAAATATCAGCTTTATTTCAAAATATGTCAGCAGGCAATACATTGATAATACTTCAAATAAATACAGAAGTCTTGATCCGTATTTTGTAAATAATCTGATTATCAATTATAACATAAAAACAAAATTCATTAAAGAGATTGGTTTTCAATTGATGATAAATAACATTTTTAACGAAGAGTACGAAACCAATGCCTGGGTATATCGCTATTATTACGAAGACAAAGAATATATGATGGACGGTTATTTCCCGCAGGCAGGCATTAATTTTCTGGCAGGAGTAAGTTTGAGGTTTTAGAAATAAAGTATCTATATTATTTTCAAAAAAAGTTACAAAATAAAGTCCCGAGGACTTTGGATGGGAATTAATTAGCTGTTGCACCCTTCGACTCCGCTCAGGGTGACATCACAAAATTGTCATACTTAGCATAACTGAGGTATCCTTCGGAACAAAAAGACATACAATCTATAACCATTTAACCATTAAACTCCCGATACGCTTCGCTATCTGGATTTCCGCTTCGCTCCAACATTTATCAATTTAGCAATTTAACTATTCAATAATTTAGTTATATATAAATTTTTTACTATATTTGCAGTTATTAAATTCTTAAAATCAATATTTACATAACCTTAAAAACCAAAAATCATGGCACAAGAAGAACTAAATTTAAAAAAAATCGTTCCGGTAGCAATAATTATTGTTGCAATAATACTGATTATTGTTTTCTGGAGCAAGATGACCATTACTATTGATGCAGGAGAAGGAGGAGTATTATTCAGAAGATTTGGTGGTGGAGTTGATACTTCCAGAACCTACGGCGAGGGATTTCATTTTTTAGCTCCATGGAACAAAATGTTCGTGTTTGAAACACGACAGCAGGAAATTTCAGAAGATTTGAACGTCTTGTCTTCAAACGGTTTGGAAATAAAAGTTGATGTTTCTTGCTGGTATCAACCCACTTATTCACAACTCGGATTATTACAAAGAGACATAGGACCTGACTATTTAAGAAGAATTATTATCCCTGCACTCAGGGCATCGGCACGAAGCGTTATAGGTCGTTATACTCCCGAGCAGATCTACTCAACAAAAAGAGATATTATACAGGATGAAATTTATGTTGAAACAAAAAATCTTTTAGATAAAAAGTATGTCCAGACAAACCAGATATTGATACGTTCAATAATTTTGCCACCTACAATTAAAAAAGCTAGTGAGAGTAAATTAAAACAGGAACAAGAATCTCTTGAATACGAATTCAAGCTTCAAATAGCCAGCAAAGAAGCTGAACGACAAAAAATTGAAGCTGACGGTAAATCCACAGCCAATAGAATACTCAGTGCAAGTTTAACTGATAAAATCTTAAGAGACAAAGGTATTGAAGCAACTCTTAGACTTGCAGAATCATCAAATTCAAAAATTGTTATAATTGGCAGTGGTAAAGATGGCATGCCATTGATACTGGGGGATACTAAGTAACCGAACATTTGCATGTTTTAAAAAAAGGTATTTTTATCTTACTGTTAATTGTTACCTGTCTGGTTATTTGTCATTCAGTTGTCATTCAGTTGTTACCGGGCATAAAGTTTATGCTTATTTTATCGTTGCTTATCGGACTGTACACTTCTCTCCGACATTCAGTTGTCATAGTATTATTGTTTAACAATCTAACAATTCAACCATCTAACCATTTATTTAAATGTTTATTTATCTTTGCAGTCATTTTTTAAAATTATGTTTGTTAATATCAAAATAAAAAATAAAAAAGCAAGTTTTGAATATTTTCTGATTGAAAAGATTACAGCCGGCATTAAGCTTACAGGCACTGAAATCAAATCAATTAGAGAAGGCAAGGCAAATTTAGCCGATGCATATTGTTTATTTATTAATAATGAGCTTTATGTAAAAAATATGCATATTGCCGAATACAATATGGGAACTCATTATAATCACGAACCGAAACGCGACAGGAAATTACTGCTGACAAAAAGAGAGCTTAAAAAATTATCAGTTAAAGTAAAAGAAAAAGGTTTTACAATAGTTCCCGTTCTTTTATTCATTAATGAAAGAGGACTGGCAAAATTAGAAATTGCACTTGCAAAAGGAAAACATTTTTTTGATAAACGCGAATCATTAAAAAGAAAAGATTCACAACGTGAAATTGAGAGGTCAAAAGATTACTAAAATTGAATTTTTTTTCTGTTAAATTATGTTAAAATAAATAAATCAACTTTACAATATTTTAATTTTTTATTTCTTTTGCAAAAATTTTATTTATAACTATGGATATAATTGTTGAAAATCTTACAAAAAAATTTGGAACTCAACGTGCAGTTGACAATGTTTCGTTTAAAGTAAAAACAGGCGAAGTGCTTGGTTTTTTAGGACCTAACGGTGCCGGAAAAACCACCACAATGCGTGCAATAACTACTTTTTTAACACCTAATGAAGGAACTATAAAATTCGGTAATCTTTCAATTTATGACCATCCTGATGAAATAAAAAAACACATTGGTTATTTACCTGAAAACAACCCTTTATACCAGGATATGCCGGTTATTGATTATCTAAGATTTTGCGCCCGACTGCAAGGTATTAAAAAATCAAAAATCAAAAGCAAGATACTTAAAATGGTTGATCTATGTGGGCTGGAAGGTGAAAAACATAAAAAAATCGGTGAACTTTCAAAAGGTTACCAGCAACGTGTGGGCCTTGCCCAGGCTTTAATTCATGATCCTGAAGTTTTAATTTTTGATGAACCCACAGCAGGACTTGATCCTAATCAAATCGTAGAAATCAGGAAATTGATAAAAAAAATCGGAAAAGAAAAAACCGTTATCCTCAGTTCCCACATTTTAGCTGAAGTGGAAGCCACTTGCGACAGGATAATGATAATCAATAAAGGAAAAATTGTAGCCGACGGAACATCAGATGAATTAAGAAAACATACACAGGGAAAAGAAATCTTAAAAATTACTATTGAAGATGGTGAAAAAAACGAAATTTTTAAAGCCCTTCAAAAAATTAATTCCGTAGAAGTCGTTGATTTTATTGATAAAAACTTAAATTCATTTGAAATACAAAGCAAACCCGAAATGTCATCCAAAAAGGCAATTTTTAAAATGTGTATTGAAAAAGCTTGGACATTAACCGAACTTACACCTTTTGAAACAAAACTGGAAGATGTTTTCAGGGAATTAACAATGAATTAGAACAGCTATCATATTGCTATAAGTTATATGTTATACGTTATAAGTTATACGTTATAACACTTAAATTTCGAATATAAATAAAATAAAATAAAAAATATGAAACAAATATGGATAATATCCAGGCGTGAATTACAGTCGTTTTTTAATTCGCTGATGGCTTATATAATATTGGTTACATTTCTCGGATTCAGCGGTTTTTTTACATGGCTGTTCGGTTCGGATGTTTTTTTTGTTAAACAGGCAAGCTTGCAATCATTTTTCGGGATAGCTTACTGGACACTATTCTTTTTTATACCCGCCTTAACAATGCGGCTTTTTGCCGAAGAAAACAGGTCAGGAACAATTGAATTATTAGTAACAAAGCCGATAAATGACTGGCAATTGGTTTTAGGCAAGTTTTTATCAACTTTATTATTAATAATTATTGCACTTGTTTTAACCCTCCCCTACTACATCACAGTAGCAAACCTCGGACCAGTTGACCACGGAGCAGTTTGGTCAGGTTATTTGGGCTTGATTTTGATGAGTGCAGCTTACATTAGCATTGGAATTTTTACAAGCAGTATTTCCAACAATCAGATTGTCGGTTACATGCTTGCATTGTTTATCGGAATATTTTTCCAGATAATATTTGGACTGTTAGCCGGAAATCTCAGTGGATTTATTGGCAGTATTCTGGATTATTTAAGTCTTTCCACTCATTTTGAATCAATTTCAAGAGGTGTGATTGATACTAAAGACCTTATTTATTTTCTGTCAATTATTTTTATCGGTTTGGTATTAACAGAAGGAAATCTCGCAAAAAAGAGAATATAATTTATTGAATCTTATTTTAAAAAATTATTTTAATGAAAAAAAATAAAAAAGCCATAAACTCAAAAATATTATTAATCGTTGCAGTGGTAATTGTGATAAACATTCTATCAGACAAATTTTTTATCCGTTTTGATTTCACTGCTGATAAACGCTATACTTTAAGCCAGACAACAAAGGATATTTTATCCAATTTATCCGAGCCTATCACGGTTACAGCCTATTTTACCGAGGACTTACCTCCTGAATTTGCCAAAACCAAAAGAGACTTTAAAGAGTTACTTATTGAATATGCATATGCTTCAGGTAATAATGTAGTTTATGAATTTGTTGATCCCGGTAAAGACCCTCAAACAGAACAAAAAGCTAATCAGTCAGGTATTAGACCTGCAATTATCAGTGCAAGAAAAAAAGATGAAGTAAAACAGCAAAAAGTTTATTTAGGGGCTGTTGTCCAGTTAGGCGAAAAATCCGATGCAATACCGTTTATTCAACGTGGTTCTGCAATGGAATACGCCTTATCTTCAAGCATTAAAAAACTCTCGGTTGTTGATAAACCTTTAATCGGATTTTTACAGGGCCATGGCGAACCATCGTTAAATGCCTATCAACAGGCAATGATTTCCCTGTCAATTTTATATAATATTGAACCTGTTAATTTAGCCGACTCAGCCCCGAACCTAAATAAATATGTAACCATAGTTATTGTTGCTCCAACCGATTCAATTCCATCTGAGCAATTGCATCTTCTTGATAATTATCTTGCAAACGGAGGAAATTTATTTATTGCTTATAACCGGGTTATCGGTGATTTTTCAACAGCTTCAGGAAAATCACTTTCAACAGGATTTGAAAAATGGCTTAGTGATAAAGGTCTGACAATTGAGAATGATTTTATAGTTGATGCCAAATGCGGTTCTGTTGGTGTAAAGCAGCAACAAGGCGGATTCAGCTTTACAACAAACATTGGTTTTCCTTATATGCCGATTATTTCAAATTTTGCAGATCATCCCATAACCAATGGGCTGGAAACTGTTATGATGCCTTTTGTAAGCCCAATTACCTTTAACGGTGATACTTCGCTTACTTTTATACCAATTGCTAAAACATCAAATAAAACCAGCACACAAACACCTCCGCTTTATTTTGATATAAATAAAAAATGGACAGAAAATGACTTCCCATTATCCAATCTGACAGTTGCTGCAGTTCTCAGCGGAAAATTAGCCGGAAATACCGAATCAAAAATGGTAGTTATTTCCGACGGCGATTTTCCTGTTAACAGAGAGGGTCAAAGGGCACAGCAACTACAAGCTGACAATGTGAGTTTGATGCTAAATTCAATTGACTGGCTTTCGGATGAAACCGGCTTAATTGACTTAAGAACTAAAGAGGTTACTTCCAGACCTTTAGACCAAATTAAAGACGGAACAAAGGTTTTTCTTAAATGGTTTAACTTCTTATTACCAATTTTATTAATTATTATTTACGGTATTATACGAATGCAATATAATAAAAACAAAAAAATAAAAAGAATGGAGGAAGGTTATGTTTAAAAAATTAAGTTTTAAAATCTTATTAATAATTCTGGGAGTTTTATTAGTAATTTATCTTATTACCTTATTAACTGATAAATCAGAACGAACTTTCAAAGAAATAGTTTTAACGGTTGATACAGCT
Organism: Bacteroidota bacterium; assembly: GCA_030610255.1. GTDB lineage: Bacteria > Bacteroidota > Bacteroidia > Bacteroidales > JADFUO01 > JADFUO01. The sequence goes on along the minus strand of JAUWSB010000093.1, from coordinate 766 downwards.
AATGTTAATACAATTTTAATTTTCCCAATAGGTAAAGATGATGTAAAAATAACCAGATGGGATACTGCATGGAAAGTTGAATTGGATAGCATTAATTATAATGCTGATAAAAAGATGATAAAAAACATCTTTACTCAACTGATAAACTTAAAAACCGATAGAGTAGCAGCTACAAACGAATCAAAATGGGCAGAGTTTGAAGTTGACGATTCAACAGGAACAAGGGTTATACTTATGGATAATGACGATGTATTGACTGAACTTCTTATAGGCAAGTTTTCTTATATTCCTGATGAAAACTCTAGTCCGGAACAACCCAAAGGCAAAATGATAACTTATGTTCGCCTTGCAGATGAAGATGTGGTTTATGCCGTTGAAGGCTATTTAAAACTGAATTTCAACTATGATTTAAATTCATACAGAAATAAGGCTGTTGTTAATGCTCACAGGGCCCATGTTACCAAATTAACATATACACAACCTGATAAGACATCATTTGTTGTAACAAAAAAGGGTGAAAGTAACTTTCTGGTTGACGGAGCACCTGTTGATTCTGCCAGAACAGTGAGCTTTGTCATCAGGCTCAGCAATACAAACAGCAGGGATTTTTATAATGAAGATTTTGATTTTCCTCCCGAACCGGACTATATATTAAAAGTTGAAGGAGATAATTTTGAACCGATAATTGTTAATGTTTATCCGGCCGACACGGTAAACAAATACATTATCACATCCTCAATAAACAAAGGCACAAAATTCAGCGGTG
>JAUWSB010000120.1 GCA_030610255.1 Bacteroidota bacterium | reverse complement strand
TCTCGGAGTTTGCACCTAAATTATTGCGATAAGTTATATAGTAAACATAAGTACCAACAGTAGCATCCTTGCCGTCCCAGCCCTCACTTATATCATTTGTAAAGAAAATCATTTCACCCCATCTGTTATAAATGTTCATGTCCGAGAGCTTTGTTTTTTATACAATATTATATGAATGTTTTCCCGCATTATCATTAAATAACTCATTAAATAGACTTAATGAATTTATATTTAAAAAGTCATCTGGAATCTTAAACTCTGCATTTTTAACTGTTTGGATTTTTAATGCAGTTTTACACACATAATTAGTCATTTTAGAATCTATATCTAAAATTTCTGAAAGTTCAGACCAGTCAGTTGGTGTTGGAATTGAACCACCGAAATCCTTCCTTAACCAATGCCCAACTGTATGTTTGTAGTTTTTAGGAAATAAACTTGTTAAGTCTTGTTTTGAAAGGCCTTTTTGAATACGCTTATAATTTAAATAATCTGCAATATAATTTTGATTGACTTCATAAAGTCGTTGTGTAGAAAAATATTCTTGTTCTACAGAACTTCTAGCACCTGGTGATGCTCCCCAGTTTTTTATTTTTTCAGTATTAAGGTTTCCTTTGTAAGTATCTTTATCTATTTTTTTTTCAATATTATTATTAATAGTATTTAATTCTATACCAATAATTTTAGAGCTATTTTCATCAAATATAGGTTTAACAATAATTTCAATCATAAATTTGTCTTGATTTTTTAATGAAGGAAACAGATTGTTATTATTGCATTTATTGTTAGGATTTATTTCTACTGTTATATTGATATAAGAATTGTATGTTTCATATAGATACCCAATATTTGTATTTGGCACTCCGTAACTATTAAATATCCAATAGTTTATTTGTCTTCTAATATTATTAATACTTGAAGCAAGAGAAAAATCATAAGAATTTAATGCATTAATCATGTTGCCCTTATCTTTTAATAACATAAATGTCATTTGCTCAAGATAATATTGTTCCCAAAATTCAATGTTTTGAAATTTGTCCATAATACATTTTTATTTACAAGTGTCCTTAAATTATATCAAAGTTACCCATTAATAGTTATGTACATTTTTTTGTTTATAAAATAGCAAGCAATATGTTTGTTATATTTACATGACAAATTTAGTATACAAAAAGTTATGAGACAAATATATATTAAATTAAAGTACTATATTGTTTTTTGGGTAAATTATTTTTAGAAGATACAATGTTCAAGGTTGATATTTTGTCAGGTTTTAAAGAATTATAAAAAGAATTATAAATGGAAACAATGTTTTATATTAAATGTAGAATGTTCAATTATGAATGTAAAATAAAAAAAATCTTCCCAGTATCTAATATTTTTTAATTTTACCGATTGAAAATCTAAAATCTAAAATCATAAATCTAAAATCTAAAATTATATGGAACACATAAAAAAATACATTGAAGAAAACAAAGAACGTTTTTTAGATGAATTGTTTGATTTAATTAAAATTCCTTCAATCAGTTCGGAAACGAAGCACAAAGATGATATGATAAAAACTGCAGAGTTATGGAAAGATACAATTTTAAAAGCCGGTGCCGATAAAGCAGAAGTTATGCCCACAGGAGGAAACCCTGTGGTTTACGGTGAAAAAATGATTGATCCGGATGCTCCGACGGTTTTGGTTTACGGACATTATGATGTGATGCCTGTTGACCCCTTAGAACTATGGAAATCACCTCCTTTTGAACCGGAAATCAGGGATGGGAAAATTTATGCACGTGGCGCAGACGATGACAAAGGACAGGCATTTATGCATGCTAAAGCATTTGAATTAATGGTAAAAACAAATACTTTGCCTTGTAATGTTAAATTTATGATTGAGGGCGAAGAAGAAATCGGTTCTGTAAGCCTTGCCAAATTTTGCAAAGACAATAAAGAACTATTAAAAGCTGATATAATTTTAGTTTCTGATACAAGTATGGTAGCACAAGACATACCATCAATCACAAGCGGTTTGCGGGGCTTAAGTTATATGGAAGTTGAAGTTACAGGACCCAACAAAGACCTGCATTCGGGAATTTTCGGAGGTGCTGTTGTTAATCCTGCAAATATTCTTGCAAAAATGATAGCTCAGCTTACTGATGAAAATAACCATATTTCAATACCCGGTTTTTACGACGATGTTGATATTATCAGCGATGAAGAAAGAACTGAAATGGCAAAAGCTCCCTTTAGCTTAGAAGAATACAAAAAAGCATTGGATATTGATGAAGTCTGGGGCGAAAAAGGATATACAACTAACGAACGTACAGGTATTCGCCCATCACTTGACGTAAATGGTATTTGGGGCGGTTATACAGGCGAAGGTGCAAAAACCGTTATTCCTTCAAAAGCTTACGCAAAAATTTCTATGCGATTAGTTCCACATCAGGATCATGAGAAAATAAACAAATTATTTGAAGATTATTTTAAAGCTATTGCCCCTCCTTGTGTAAAAGTTAAAGTAAAAGCAATACATGGCGGTCAATCCTACGTTTCACCAACTGATATGCTAGCATATAAAGCCGCAGATATGGCTTATACAAAAGCTTATGGTAAAAAACCTGTTCCTGTTAGAAGCGGGGGAAGTATTCCAATTATTTCAACTTTTGAAGAAATTCTCGGCATCAAATCAATTCTAATGGGCTTCGGACTGGAATCGGATGCAATCCATTCACCTAATGAAAATTATCCGTTATTCAATTTCTATAAAGGAATTGAAACAATTCCGTATTTCTATAAATATTTTACCGAATTAATGAAATAAGCACTTATTATTGATTATTGAATATTGATTATTGAATAATGAAGATAAACGCAGAGACGCTCCGATACAGTCATTCTTCCTTACGGGGCAGGCTGAGTCGCAGAGATTTAAAAATAACTTGAAACCTGAAATCTTAATATATCGGTTAACCATACGAGAGATAGGTTTTGGAATGTTTTAAAAAATAGGTTGTTTTATTATAAATCAATTTAAATTTCTTAATAAAAATTTTGAATTTTATAAATATTACTTAAATTTGTTGACTTTACTTATTTAATTAAATATTAATATATTAACCCCGACTTAGAAAAGGTTATCCCGAAATTTCGGGATTAGCTTTTCTTTGTCGTCATAATAATTCACAGCTACCATGCCTTATGTTTGTGAATTATTCGGATTAAATTTATAAGTATTAGCAATGAATCTTTCTGAACCAAAAAACAAAGACATCAGTAAACCTCCTGATTACTGGCGCAAACCCCTTGATGTTGAAAAATACAAAATTCCTCATGGAGCTGTACATATTATAATTGAACGATGCAAGGGGTGTGAATTTTGTATAGAATTCTGCCCTCAAAAAGTATTTGAAGTATCAGACGAATTCAATAGTAAGGGTTATCATCCTCCTAAAATAGTTTCTCATGATAAATGTGTTAATTGTAAATTGTGCGAACTCATCTGTCCTGAATTTGCCATTTATATAACAGAAGATGAACCCATGAATATAATTTAAAGAGGAATAAAATGAATAATATAAAACCGGCAGTCTTAACCGGCGAACACTTTATGAATGGCGACTATGCATGTGCAGAAGGAGCTTTAGCATGCGGATGTCGTTTTTTTGCTGGATATCCCATAACACCAGCCACTGAAATTTCTGAAAAAATGTCCAGGCGAATGCCCGAAGTCGGAGGTATTTTTATTCAAATGGAAGATGAAATGGCTTCAATGAATGCTATTTTAGGTGCCTCATGGGCGGGAGTAAAATCCATGACCGCTACATCAGGTCCTGGTTTCAGCTTAATGATGGAAAATTTTGGTTTGGGAATTATGATGGAAGTACCTTGTGTTTTGGTAAATATTCAGCGGGGAGGTCCCAGCACCGGTTTGCCTACATTGGTTGGTCAGCAGGATATGATGCAGGCAAGATGGGGTTCACACGGTGATTACGAAGTCATCGCATTAACTCCCAGCTCTCCTCAGGAAATGTTTGATTTCACAATTAAAGCATTTAATCTTTCGGAAAAATACCGCCTGCCCGTTTTATTGATGTCTGATGAAATAGTAGGGCACATGACGGAAAAAGTAGTTATACCTGAAGAAAAAGACATAAAAATCGTTAACAGAAAAAAACCGGAAAAATATACTGATAAATACTTAATGTATAAAGCCGATAAAGACCTTGTACCTCCGATGGCTAATGCCGGAGAGGGTTATAAAGTCATTACTACCGGATTAACTCATGATGAAAAGGGCTATCCTGCTATGAATGCCGAAGCCCAGGAAAAACTTATTAAACGACTCTGTGATAAAATTCTGAAAAATAAAGCTGATATTATTGAAACACAAGAACAGGAAACAGAAGATGCTGAAATAATTGTAGTTGCTTATGGCTCTCCTGCCAGATCAGCTTTAAGTGCAGTTAAATTAGCCAGAAAAGAAGGAATAAAAGCAGGACTATTACGACTGATTACCGTTTGGCCCTTCCCGGATGAGAAAATACTTGAAGTAGCTAATAAAGTAAAAACAATCATTGTACCGGAGATAAACAGAGGACAAATAGTTCGTGAAGTTGAACGCTGTTCCTACGGTAAGTGCAATGTAATATCTTTACCAAAACTTGGAAATATCCATACACCATATGAAATATTAAAAGTTATTAAGGAGGTTAGTTTATGAGCATGAATGAAATTCATCCAATGGATAAGCTCATCAGGGCTGATCGTATGCCACATATCTGGTGTTCGGGTTGTGGCTTAGGCACTAATTTTATATGTTATCTTACTGCGATGGAAAAATCCGGTCTTGACCTTAATAAATGTGTAATTGTATCAGGAATAGGCTGTACCGGCAGAATTCCCGGCTATACTAATATTGACTCTTTTCATACTACTCATGGCAGGGCAATTCCCTTTGCTTTAGGATTAAAACTTGCTAACCCCGAATTAACAGTTACTGTATTCAGTGGCGATGGAGACCTGTTTGCTATCGGCGGTAATCATTTTATCCATGCTGCCCGACGAAATGTTGACATCAATATAATATGTGTAAATAACTTTAACTATGGAATGACCGGAGGACAATTCGGACCAACAACACCACTTGACGCCAAAACAACAACATCACCTTATGGTAACTATGAACACCCTTTTAATCTTGTTGATTTGGCTGCTGCCAGTGGAGCTGTTTATGTTGCAAGATGGACCAGCATACACGTTCGCCGGTTATCCAAATCCATTGAAGAAGCATTACTAAAAAAAGGGTTCACTTTTATTGAAATAATTTCTCCTTGCCCGACTAATTACGGACGAAGAAATAAATTAGGTGATGGATTGGACGAAATGAAATATTACAGAGAGCATAGCATAATTAAACATGGAATTAATCCTAAAGAAGCGGATCTGAGTTTTAACGGAGAAATAGTAGTTGGTAAATTTGTGGATATAGATAAACCTACATTCCTTGATAACCAGCCTGATATGTCACAAATGTCAGTCAATAATAAAAAGTAATAAAATGAAACATATTGAAATAAAAATAGGTGGATTCGGTGGACAAGGCATTGTTTTGTCCGGTTTTATTATGGGTAAAGCAGCATCAATTTATGATAAAAAGAATGCTACTTTAACCCAAAGCTATGGCCCTGAATCCAGAGGTGGAGCCTGTAGTGCACAGCTTATAGTTTCCGAAGAAGAAGTAGATTACCCTGAAGTACAAAAACCTGAAATATTAATGGTAATATCTCAGGAAGCTTATGAAAAATTTACTCCATGCTTAGTTAAAGGAGGAATACTTATTTATGATGAAGATTTAGTCAATTCTGTAAACAATCTGCCAAAAGAAACCAGGATATATTCAATTCCTTCAACCCGGTTTGCTGAAGAATTAGGCAGAAAAATTGTGACTAATATCATTATGCTTGGCTTTTTTACTGCAATTACAAGTGTTATCAGTTACGAATCAATGAAAAAGTCAGTACTATCAAGTATTCCGGCAGGAACAGAAGAACTAAACCTTAAAGCTTTTCAAAAAGGTTATGAATTTGGCCTTGAAAAAGTTAATGGTGTGTAAAAAAATAAAATAATGGAAAATCCCGAATCTAAACAAAAAAATGAAATCACTGACTCACTTGAGGAGGTGATCAGGCAAGCATTTTATTGTCTGGAATGTGGAAGATGTACAGGAACCTGCCCTATTGTAGAATTGTTCCCTGAACAATTTAACCCGCACCATATTTTAGAAAATGTACTTATCAATCTTGATAAGGTCATTAATGAAAAGGGAATATGGTTTTGTGCTTCATGCTATAAATGTAATAGATTATGCCCCCAGGGTATTGAACTACCGGATATTTTCCTGAGACTAAGAAAAATCGCTGTAAAGGAAAACGGACTTGAAAAATTAAAACAAGCCATTGAAATAATAAAGGAAAAAGTACCTTTCTCTGCCAGTTTTATTGAGGTTTGTTTTCATCACGAAAGAATACCGCTTGACCAGACAATAGTCGACAATATATTTAAAAAAATTCATGTTAAGAAAAAAACCGCAAAACAACCGGAATTAAAGGAAAAGATAGCAGTTATTGGCTCAGGTCCTGCCGGATTGGTTGTTGCTCACGACCTCAGACAAAAAGGATATCAGCTTACCGTATTTGAATCACAACCATTCGCCGGGGGCATGCTTAGAGAATGTATTCCTGAATATCGCCTGCCTATCAGGATAATTGAAACTGATATTAATAATCTGAAAGAGCAGGGTATAGAGTTCAAAACCAATACAACAATCGGAAAGGACTTAACTTTTAATCAGCTTTTTGAAGATGGATTTGAAGCTATCTTTGTTGCATCAGGTGCACATCAAAGCATTAATCTGAATATAGAAGGCAAAAATCTGTCAGGAATAGTTAGTATGTTAAAATTTATGAGAGATTTAAAAAATGAGAAGAACAAAAAACCAGGTAATAAAATTGTTGTGATTGGTGGAGGTAATACAGCTATGGATGTTGCTTCAACTGCTATCAGGTTTGGTTCAAAAGAGGTTACAATATTATATCGCCGTTCCAGAGAGCAAATGCCTGCTGATAAAAACGAAATCAGGGAAGCAGAAGATGATGGAGTAAAAATCATATATTTAGCAGCTCCTAAAAGATTTTTAGGGGAAAAGAAAATCAATAAAATAGAATGTTATAAATTACAATTAGCCGAAGTTGATTATAGTGGAAGAAAACGTCCTGTTCCCATCAAGAATTCTGAATTTATTATTGAAGCCGACCAGGTGATTATTGCAATTGGTGAAAGACCAAGCATTAGCTTTTTACCTGAAGAAATTGAAATAAATTCAGATGGTGCCATTATAGTTGACCCTAACACTATGGAAACAAGTTTACCCGGAGTATTTGCCGGAGGGGATGTTGTTCATGATTCAGCTACAGTAGCTGAAGCCATTGTATCAGCAAAAAATGC
>JAUWSB010000118.1 GCA_030610255.1 Bacteroidota bacterium | reverse complement strand
TATGATCAAAAAGCCTGATATTTCTTCGAATTTTCTTATATAAAGGATTTTAAGCAACTCTTCATCTTCATCATAAAATTCCTTTTTTAGTCCGATAAAGTTGTCTTTCCTGATCCGGGTAATGGTTTTGGAGTACATATAATTTTCGTCTTTCGGGGTACTTTCCACCACATAATAAGCAACACCGTCAATGGTCTCCTCACCCAGCAGCTTATGTGTATCATCATCAAGTTTGCGGTCCCCCAGGTCGTCATAAGTAAAATCCGATCCCATGAAATAATCACTTTTGCTGTCGCTTGATATACGTTTGGTCTTTTTTAATGCCGGTAAGTAAATCCACTGGTCATCGCTCTTATTTTCATCATCATAGGACCAATTCATGAATGAAGTGTTTTTGACATCTGCCGGCGACTGGAAGAACATGATGCTTTTTTCCATATCACCCATTTCCTTTGTGAATTGTTTGATCTTTCTGATCCTTTCCTTTCCGTTTTTATGTATTAAAGTCATCGTTAAGTTAGAAGTCTGGTCATCGCCTTTAGGGCGATTGTAAACTTTCTCTATGATTTCACTTGCTGTCATTTCCTGAGCTATTGCCTGATAGCTCATTGAAATTGTCATTACAATAACTGATACTAAAATTTTTAAGTTCTTCATTTTTATAGATTTTATGTTAATACTTTATTTTTCTTGTTTATATAGAATGATGGAATGATAAGGAGATTTTAATATTCCCGTTTTCCATTTTATATTTAATTACGTGGATCAAGGATTGAAATGTGCTTTTTTTTACCACAAAGGATGCACAAAGGATATCACAAAGTCACCCAAAGGATTAATTAATACTCGTTTAATTCTATCTTTAAATTGTCAGACATTAAAATTGAATTTTTTCTTTGTGATACTTAGTGATACCGATAGCTATCGGTATTGTGTGACTTTGTGGTTTAATAAAATCTCAACCCTTGATTCGTATTTATTTGTTAGTCTTTTTTTTGAAATATACATTTGATTTGTTTAAAAGAACGAGCATTATGGTCACGGTTCCAATAAAACTCGTAAACATATTAAGCGATACTAATGCTCCAAGTTCTCTGTTTGGCGGAAATACTGAAAATAGTAGAACCATAAAACCTGCAATTACCACAATTGCATTAAAGCTGATCGCCCTGCCTGAATGTGCCATGGTTTTTTGTGCAACAAGCAACTTATTATTTGTTTTTGATGCGTTGTTACGGTACTGTTCAATAAAATGCACAGCATAATCAATCCCTATACCAATTGCAATGCTGGAAAGTAGTGCTGTTGTAGTATTTAACGGAATATCTAAAAAGCCCATTGTTCCAAAACTTATCAAAGCAGTAATGGTGATTGGAACAGCTCCAATTAACCCGATTTTGTAGTTTTTGAACATTAGAGATAAAAGAATAATTACTATTATTAATGTAAGGATTAAACTCATTATTTGTCCTTCTAAAATTAAGTCGGTAAATACCAATCCTTTATAACCACTTCCTGCATAATTCATTGTAATTCCGTGTTTATCGAAATTATTTTTATAGGAATCAATTATATCAATTGCAGAATTTATTGCTTTAGAATTATCGCTTTTTAGCTGAAAAGTGACATTCAGTTTAGCATAGTCGTAATCGACAACCTTATTAAGGTTTTCTGGATCGCCTGACATTTCGTAAAGTAATAAATACTGAGCTATCAAATCCTGACTATCCGGAATTGTATTAAACTCTTCTTTATCTGCATTCATTACCTTATTCATTCGCTTGGTATAATCGGTAAGAGTAAAAGAATTTCCAACAACTTTCAGGTCGTTTTCCAGTTGACTTTGCATCCGGTCTACTAATTTTAATACTTCCGGTTTTTTGAAAACATCTTTTTCACTTTCTGAATCTAAGATCAGATTAAGTGTAGTTGTTCCGCCAAAATGCTCATTAATAAACTTGTCGGTAAGCACAATGTCGCTGTCTTTTTCAAATTTATCAAGGAAACTGGAGTTGATCCATATTTTTTGCATTCCAACAATTGATAGAATAATAATAGCAGCAGTAACAAATATGGAAACACTTCTACGTTTTAGAACTTTTGCAGCAAAACTATAAGCTAAATCAGACTCTTTGTCAGATTCATTCTTAACAGTTTTTTTAACTTTAGGTAAGCCAAAAATCATTATGCCTGCCGGAATTAATACCAAAGAAAATACCATAGCCATCAATACTCCAAAAGCCGTAAAAACACCGAAGAATTTAATCGGATAAATCTCAGATGTAAGGAGAGAAATAAATCCAACAGCAGTTGTAATAGATGTCATCACTACAGGTTTCCACATATTTTGAAGCATATCAACGGTTGCTTCTTTTTTGGATGCATCCGGATTTTTTCGCAGAAACAGTTGTAAATGACTGTAAAGGTGAATACCGTCTGCAACTCCAATAGCAATAAGCATGACAGGGATCATAGTAGAAACAGCGTATATTGGGATTCCAACCAGTGCCATCAATCCAAATACCCATAGAACACTAAAAAATACAACCATCATTGTGAGTATGGTGCTTTTTACACTTCTAAGCATAAAAAACAAAACCAAAGTAATAACCAGCAATACAATTGGTACCATTTTTTTCATATCAGCCGGGCCAAGAAGCGCCATAGTGCCTTCAACAATGGGGCGGCCTGCAACATGAATTTTAATATCGTCTGTTTCGTAAGATGCTGCCAGATCAAGTATCTCTTCATAAAACTCCTGGGTAAATACATCGTCCTTAATTTCTGCAATTATTACAGTTACTGTTTCATCAAACGAAACTAAACGGCCAAAAGTCATTTCGTTATTCTTTACATTTTGTTTTAGTTTATTTAATTTTAATTCAGACTTTGGTACACGTTTATAAAAAGCTTTTACGTCCATACCGTCTTCAGTACCAATAATATTATCAGCAGTATAAAGAGACGTTACATCAGCTTTTTCAATTTCGTCCATTTTTTGCAATCTTTTGGTAAGTTGCTTTAGGGTATCTAAAGTTTCTGAATTAAATATCCCATTCTTATTTTCAATGGCTACAATTATTCCATCATTAATTCCAAACCATTCTTCGGCTTGATCGCTGTATACAAATGCAGGATGGTCTTGTGGCATATATTTATCAAGATCAGTTTCCATTCTCGACTTTTCTTTCATTTGCATGAAAAGTATAGCACTTATTATGACAGTTACTACAATAATAATCCAAGGTGCTTTTAAAAGTTTCTTTAATAATTTTTCCATCTTTATTTGTGTTAATTAATAATCACTAACTTTGATTTGATAAAAAAACTCACTTTATAAAAAGTGAGTGCTTCGTATTTAAGCAATGCTTGTTAAACCTAAGTTGAGCGAGAATCGCTCAATTTGGGCTAAAGCAACTTTGTTTTTGTTGTCGGTTTCGGAGCTTTTACCACAAGAATCCTGGCCACTTTGTCAGAATTATTTGAGATATAGTGTGGTATATTTTTTGGACTTTCAACAAGACAATCAGCTTCAATTATTTGTTTTTCGTTACCAATCAAAATTTCCGGTGTGCCTTCAAGCACATAGAAAAACACATCAACCGGAGTAATATGTGGTTTTAAACTTTCGCCTGCTTCCAGTTTAATGTATATAGCTTGTGCCGTATCTTTATCATATAGCATTCGTGCATCCACTTTATGTGGTGTTTCTTTGATTGGGACTTCTTTTACTTTTGATATTTGCATAATTTTTTTCTTAACTATAATTATTATTAATTTTTTTGAGTTCTATATGGTCTTGCTATCGTAAAGAAATATATGAAGCCACGGATTTAAAGGTTAATTTTATAATCTGTGGCAAATTTATTTTCCCATTGTATTCCATAAAGAGCCATTATTTTCCTAAAATTTTACTTAATACAGCTATCAGTTTTTTACCTTCTGTACTTAAATTAAAATTGTGATTGTTCATATCCCATTTTTTTACAAGCAACCTAAATGAACCCATTGCCATTAAGGCAAGGCTTTTTTCATCAATATCTTCCCTTATATTCTTTTCCAGTTGACCTTTTGAAATAATATTTTCAATCGTTTGAGTATGCAGGTTTAAAATTTCAACTATTTTAATTTTTAAGACTTCTTCGTTTTTAAAAATTTCTTCTGAAAATATAACTGAAATCATTGATGGAGTTTCTGAAAATAATTCGAGCATCTTCGAAAACATGAACCTGATCTTTTCTATTGCTGTAGCTTCGTATGTTTCCATTATTCCGGATATCATAATCGCCATCTCTTTAAAATTATTCAGAATACTCAGTAGGATATCTATTTTGCTCTCAAAATGCCTGTAAATGGCCGGTTCTGTAATACCGATTTTTTTTGCCAGGTTTTTGATAGTCAGCCCCTGTATCCCATTTTCGGCAATTAACTCTAAGGCAGCTTCAACAATTTCCTTTTGTCTCTCTGTTTGCATTTTCTTGTTCAAAAACGTTATCAAAGTAATTTTGTAACTAATCAGTTTATTAATCAATTCATAATTTCTCCCGATAGCTATCGGGATTGAGGATAAATTTTAAAAATGGTATCCAGACGGACGCCCTTTGGTTATAGGGGGAATAAATGTATAAAGGTATAAAGGTATAAGGGTAGAAAGGTATAAAGGTATTCCCCTTATTTCCCCTATTCCCCTTATTTCCCAGTTCAATAATAATATTTGTTAAGAAATTTTAATTGTAAATTTAATACTGATTAGTTACATTTTTTCAAACCTAAAAATATTTAACCATGAAAGTTAAAGGTAAAGTATACAGAACTGTTTGGATGGAAGGTTCATCGGTTTTTATGATTGACCAGAACATGCTTCCATTTGAGTTTAAGATTCATGAAGCAAAAACATATTTTGATACATGTTTTGCAATTACAACTATGATAATACGCGGTGCAGGTGCTATCGGAGCTGCTGCAGGTTATGCAATGGCACAAGCATTTTTAGGAGCACCTGAAAATGATTATTGGAATTATGTGGCACAGGCAAAAGAAGATATTGAAGCTACCAGACCTACTGCACGGAATTTATTTTATGCTGTTGAAAGGGTTTTCAAAGCAGGAAAAGTTTCGGTTGAAGATGCTGTGGTGGAGGCACGGAAAATAGCTGATGAAGATGCACGGGATTCAAGAAAAATCGGGGAATTCGGAAATGAATTAATCAAGGATGGCTTTCGTATTGAAACTCATTGCAATGCGGGATGGCTCGCATGTGTTGATTACGGAACTGCCTTATCGCCGATTTATTTTGCCCGTAAATCACGAAAAAAAATATTTGTTTATGTTGATGAAACGCGCCCGAGAAGTCAGGGTGCAAGACTTACCGCATGGGAATTGAAAAACGGGAAAATTCCTCATGTTATTGTTCCTGATAATGCCGGTGCGTATCTGATGTCGCAGGGGATGGTTGATCTAATGATTGTCGGTGCCGACAGGATTGCCAAAAACGGAGATGTTGCCAATAAAATCGGTACTTTTGAAAAAGCAATAATTGCAAAGGAATTCGGAGTGCCGTTTTATGTTGCAGCACCCACCTCAACCATTGACATTAAATGTAGATCAGGTAAAAATATCATTATTGAAAACAGGAGCGAGGATGAGGTTTTATATCAAACAGGTATTGACAAAAACAACAACATTGAAACCATTCTTGTCTGCTCGCCCGGTTCTAAAGCATTAAATCCGGCTTTTGATGTAACTCCGGCAAAATATATTACGGGAATAATAACAGAGAAAGGAATTATTAAACCTGATCCTGCCGAGATAAAGGGGCTGTTTGATTGATAGAAAAAAATAATAAAAACAAATAGGAACACGGATAACACCCCGATACACTTCGTTACGGGGCAGGCGGATTAAGCGGATAATCACGGATTTCTAAATTTTTGTTTTATGTCGAAACATGGTACAATACAACGTTATACTTTGATAATTGAAAAGATTAGAAGAAATCAATTTCCTGCTTTTAAAATGATCAAAGAGTTTCTTTTTACTCAGCGATTTTTTAGCCTTAAATATTTTAGTAAATAATATCTCTGCATCTCTGTGTCTCTGCGTTCAATCAAACAAATATTCTAAACGCAGAGTCGCAAAGGCGCAGAGATAACAAAAGAATCAAAGTTTTACCGCCATATATATTATTAGTATTTCTAAAAGTAATTATCTGGTAGTAAATTTGATAAATAACAATAATCAATAAAAAATAATCAATAGAAAATCGCTGAACTTTCGAGACTGTGTGAAAATGCAATTTTACAATATAAAGTCCGCTGAAGCGGACTAAATGAAAAAAACAGACTGATTCCTTGACTTTTTTTAAAAAATTATATAATTGCAACTGTAAAAAATTTTGTAGTTTTTGCAAAGGATTAATGTGATTGATAATTTTATTTAACCAATAACCTGCAACAATTTACCTTTAAAAGTCTTGTAAGTTTTTATTCTCATAACAGATTGATAAAGAGCCTGTAAAAGATTAATGATGAATTTTGTTGAAAAATATTCATTAAAAAACTTGACAAATAAAAAAATTATTGTAATTTTGTAACGATTTCAAAAATAATATGATTATAATATTATAATAATACTAATTAATTTAAAATGGAAATTGAAAACGTTGCAGAATATTTAAAAAATAATGGGATAAAGCCATCTTATCAAAGAGTAAGGGTGTTTGAGTATTTGATTAAAAACAAAAATCACCCGAGTGTTAATATGGTTTTTAAAGCATTGCTTGGCGAAATTCCTACACTTTCAAAAACAACGGTTTACAATACATTAAAATTATTTGCAGAGAAAAATATTGTAATGGTTATAAATATTGAAGACAACGAAACAAGATACGATGCCGACACATCTGTTCATGGACATTTTAAATGCGAAAAATGTGGTGAATTATTTGATTTTGGTGTAAATGAAAATGAGTTGAATTTTGATAAAATCGAAAACTTTCAAATTAATCAAACTCATATTTATTTAAAAGGTATATGTAAAAATTGTAAAACCAATTGAAAATTTATTTTGATTTCAAAATATTATGTCAAAAAATATACGAAAAAAGTTTTTTAAAATAAAATTATTTGTTTATTAAAAATATTATTTATTTTTGCAAGTTATCCCAATTTATTAAGTGTGAAAAAAACCCTTTTATTATTTGTTGCCATTGTATTCATTTATGTATACACGAATGCTGCTGAAACTTATTTCTCCATTGCAGATGGCAATTGGTCAAATACAACAACTGTCTGGTCATTAACTTCAGGTGGCCCACCAGCAGGATCATCTCCTGGAGCGGGCGATATAGTATATATTGAAGGAAACACAATATCTTTAGATTTTGATTTGGCTAGTGGTAACGGAATTAGTCTTTATATAGATGCAACAGGTTCATTAACATCTGCCACATTCGGGATTACGATAAAAAATAATAAAAATTTAGATGTTGCAGGAACATTAAATGTTGCTACTATTCACCTTCAGAATGGTTCAAATGTTAATATTGATGCAGGTGCATCAGTT
>JAUWSB010000116.1 GCA_030610255.1 Bacteroidota bacterium | reverse complement strand
CATTCGGCTCAGAATATCTATTTACAAGCTTATTCTTTAGATATTGGGATGTGTGTTTGTGGTGCTTTTGCAGACATTAAGGTTAAGGTGGTTATAAATATGACTGAAGACGAAGAACCTTTGTATATAATACCTCTGGGCAGGCTAAAACAATAAATATATTATTTATTTTTTCTTCTAAAATAAAAGAATAAAATTACATGGAAGATCAATAGACCAAGATATAATTTATCAATATAACCTTTAAATAGATTTATTATAAATACTAATGAAAATAAAAGAATTGGTATTAATAATAATTTTGAAGGTTTAGAAACAAAAGCTTTCCAAAATTTAGAATTAAGTTTTCCCATATATCGCATCAATCACATCATAATATTTTTCATGGACGAATTTACGGCGGAGCTTGAGTGTCGGGGATAATTCTCCTGATTCTATAGACCACTCATCCGCAATTAATACAAACTTCTTTATTTGTTCGGTTTTATCAAGATGTGTGTTTTGAGTGTCAACTTCACGCTGGATGCGGTTTATGATTATTTGGTTTTTAATAATTGCTTCGTTGGTAGTAAATTCTATTCCTTTTATTTTACACCACGATTCAAGATGCTCAAAATTGGGAAGTATCAGTCCGGCACAGAAATGCTTGTTTTCACCCACAACCATAATATTTTCAATAAAAGGAGATTCTTTAAATTTATTTTCCACAACCTGCGGGGCAATATATTTTCCGCCTGATGTTTTAAAAATCTCTTTTTTCCTGTCGGTAATTTTTAAATATTTTCCATCTTCCAGCACACCGATATCGCCGGTATGTAACCATCCGTCTTTATCAATAACTTCAGCGGTTTTTTCGGGCTGATTATAATAACCCAACATTACACCCGGACCTTTACACAGTATTTCGCCATCTTCAGCAATTTTTATTTTCACTCCAGGCAGGTTTTTACCAACAGTGCCGAATTTATATCCATCGGGTAAAAAGCTTGAAGCTGCGATAACCGGCGAAGTTTCGGTTAAACCATAGCCCTCCATAATTTTTATACCTGCAGCACAAAATACTCTTGCAAGTCTGGGCTGCAAGGTTGCTCCTCCCGAAACTATCAATTTGATATGATTACCTAATGCTTGTCGCCATTTACTGAATACTAACAAATCGGCAATTTTAAGCTTAAATTCGTACCACCATCCGTTAGCTTTGTTCATTTCGTAACGATGACCTAAATTCAGTGCCCAGAAAAATATCATCTTTTTTACTCCTTTCAAACCTCTGCCCTTTCTAACAATTTTATCATAGGTTTTTTCCAGAACTCTTGGAACAGCACCAAAAGCATGTGGTTTAATTTCCCTGATATTCTTTCCCAGATTATCAATACTCTCTGCATAGTAAATTGACATACCAAAATACTGGAATAAGTAATTCAGCATGCGTTCGTAAACATGACAAAGCGGTAAAAAGCTCAATGTCCTGTCAGTCATCTCAAAATCAGGGATGGTTGCTGCTGCGAGAAAATTACTGATAAAATTATTATGCGAAAGCATAACTCCTTTCGGAGTTCCTGTAGTACCCGAAGTATAAATGATTGTTGCAATGTAGTTTGGAGAAATTGAAGATTTTATAGATTTAAGGGCGGTAGTAATATTATTTTCTCCTAATTTTAATATTTCCTGCCAGTTTTTAACGCCAACTATCTTATCAATGGAATACACATTTTTTATAGTGGGAGCATCTTTCAATACCGGTTTTATTCTCTGGTAAATTTCATTATTTGAAACAAAAACATATTTAATTTCTGCATCATTAAAGATAAATTTGTAGTTAGCTTCACTTACTGTCGGATATATCGGTACCTGAATAGCCCCGATTTGTAACAGGCTCATGTCAATAAAATTCCATTCGGGGCTGTTAAGCATTATTGTGGCAATTTTATCGCCTTTTTTTACTCCGAGTTTTAATAAGCCGAAACTGAAATTGTTAACATAATTGAGATAATCTTCAGATGAATATGTATTCCAAACATTGTAAGATTTAAAACACAAAGCATCTTTTTTTAATAATATTTTTCTTTTTACTGATCTAACAGATCAAATATTCTTGTAATTTTAGTCATCGCTTTTTATGTTAAATAGTTTATCCACTTGTGTTTTATATTTTTTACTGATAAAACTCCTTTTTAATTTCATGTTAGCCGTTAACTCACCCGTTTCAATTGACCATAGAGCATCCATCAATTCAAATTTCATTATCTGTTCGGTTTTCCCGAAAGATTTATTATAATTATCAATTTCCTTCTGAATACGTTTTTTTATCCTTGGGAGTTCAATCATTTCTTTGTTGGAAGTATATTTAATATCCTTAACAGCACACCATGATTTTAAATAATCAAAATCAGGCACAATAAGTGCTGCAGCAAATTTTTGATTTTCACCTAAAACAACAATGCTGTCAACAAAAGATGATTCTTTAAATTTATTTTCAATAAGTTCAGGGCTGATGTATTTGCCCATTGCTGTTTTGAACATTGATTTTTTACGTCCTGTAATTTTCAGTTGCCCTTCGGGTTCGATCCTGCCGATATCGCCTGTATGAAACCATCCGTCTTTATCAATTGTTTCTTTAGTTAATTCCGGTTCTTTATAGTAGCCCTTCATTACATTTGGTCCCTTGCAAAGTATTTCGCCGTCTTCAGCAATTTTAACCTGCACATCTTTTAACGGAGGCCCGACAGTACCGAATTTTCTTCCGTTTTTACCAAAATGATTTACTGATATTACAGGAGAAGTTTCAGTTAGTCCATAACCTTCCAAAACCGGAATACAGGCTGCTGTGTATGATCTGTTCAAACGTGGCTGTAATGCAGCACCACCCGACACTATGGTTTTAAGTTTCCCGCCGAGAGCATCTCTCCATTTATTAAAAACCAATTTATTTGCAATTTTCAATTGAAGCTCATACCACCAGCCGTTAGCACCATCAAGTTCATACTTTAACCCCAAATTTACAGCCCAGAAAAAGATATTCTTCTTTAAACCCTTGAGCTTCCTGCCTTTTGCAAGGATTTTATCATAAACCTTTTCAAGCAAACGTGGAACTGTTGTAAGAATTTCGGGCTGAACTTCTCTGATGTTATCTCCTATTGTTCCCAAACTTTCAGCATAATAGATGGACAGACCCTTTATGTGATAAACATATAGATTTGTTCTTTCATATACATGGCTGAGGGGAAGGTAACTAAGTGCCCTGGAAGTTTCATCGACAGGGAAAATATGATATACATTTAACACATTATTGATTAAATTATCATGTGACAATAATACACCTTTTGGCTTTCCTGTAGTACCTGAAGTATAAATCAAAGTAGCAATATCATCTTTATTAATGCCTTCCTTTAGTTCTTCTAACTTTTCAGGAACGGAATTTCGTTTGCCCAGTTCTATCAATTCATTTAAATGTTTTACATCCTCAATATCATTAAAAGTATAAAGCCCTTTTATTGACGGAATTTCAGGCAAAATGTGTTCAATTTTTCTTAATAATTCCTTTCCTGAAACAACAACGTATTTTACTTCAGCATGACTTAAAATATACTTATAGTCTGTTTCACTGATTGTCGGGTAAATCGGTACGTGAACAGCACCGATCTGAAGAGTTCCCATATCAATAAAGTTCCATTCAGGGCAGTTATTTGCAATAGTCGCAATCTTATCACCTTTTTTTACTCCTAATTTCAGCAAACCATAACTAATATTATTTGCAGTTTTAATGTATTGGTCAATGCTGTATTTCACCCATTTACCTTTTTCTTTTCCTGCTAAAGCGTCATCCTTAGGTTTAAATTTCTCTTTATAATAGGGTAATAAATCAAATATTCTTGTAACTTCCATAATATTTTGACTTTAAATTTTCAATACAATATTAAATAAAATTTTTACATATCTTTGACATTTTTAAAAGATATGCTTTTTAAAGAAATTATCGGACAAGACAATATTAAGCAAAAGCTTATACAAACAGTAAAAGACAGCCGTGTTAGCCATGCACAATTATTTTTCGGGCCTGACGGTTCGGGCAAGCTTGCTCTCGCAATTGCTTACGCCCAGTTTATAAACTGCAAAAATAAGATTAACGGTGATTCATGTGGGGTTTGCCCCTCATGTATTAAGTATAACAAGTTGATCCACCCCGATTTACACTTTATTTATCCTGTGTCTAACACTAAAGATGTACCTAAAAAACCGCAAAGTAAAAACTTTATTAATAAATGGAGAGAATTGTTGAGACAGAATGATTATTATATCAATTTAAACGAATGGTATGAAAAAATCGGTATTGAGAATAAACAGGGCATAATTAATAAAGATGATTGTAATGAGATAATAAAAACATTAAGTTACAAATCCTATGAAGCCGAATATAAAGTGATGATAATTTGGATGGTGGAAAAATTATATTATTCTGCTGCTCCCAAAATCCTTAAAATACTTGAAGAACCACCAGAAAAAACCCTGTTTATATTAGTTTCAGAAAATCATGATCAAATCATTAAAACAATTATATCCAGAACTCAGTTAGTAAAGATACCCAAAATTTCCAATAAGGATTTAAAAGAAGTTTTGCTAAAAAAATTGAACTGCACCGAAGAAAAAACACAAATAATCGTTAATTTATCAAGAGGAAGCTATAAGGAAGCATTAATAAATATTCATAAAAACGAGGAAGAAAAAGATAATTTTGAAAATTTCAGAAAATGGATGCGTTTATGTTTCCTGAATAATTTTATTGATATTCATAAATTTGTTAGCGAAATAGCAAAAACAGGCAGAGAAAAACAAAAAAGTTTTTTGGCTTTTGCTCTGAAAATTGTCAGAGAAGTTTTATTGATAAATTATGAAAATAATGATTTGGTTAAGCTTAACGATGAAGAATTAGATTTTACTCAAAAAATATCGCCTTATATAAATCCGGCTAACGGAATACGATTTTCAGAAGAGTTTAACAAAGCCCTCTTTCATATTGAAAGAAATGCAAACCCGTCAATTGTATTCATGGACTTGTCAATTACAGCAACTAAGCTTTTTAAAAAATAAACATGACTAATCACAGTAAAATTTTGTAAACTTGCAATCCAAAACACTGATAAATGAAAAATGATATAAAAAATAATCCAAATCCGTTTTTATCTCGAGGTTGTAGCGAGCTTCCCGGTACTTATAATAAGAATGAAAATATATTTCAACATTCTTGTTGTAAGTTAGATGATAACGATTGGTTAAAAAATATTGAACTTCCGAAAAATCAAAAAAAGTTTAATTATGTAGAAGTGCGTTTTAAAAACAGTCGAAAAGATTTTTTTAGTTTTCCTGAGGGAATGGAACTTAATATTGGTGACATTATAGCTGTTGAAGCTTCTCCCGGACATGATATCGGTATTATTTCCATGACAGGTGAAGCAGTAAGATTACAAATGAAAAAAAAGAATATCAGCACTGATAATGAAAATTTGAAGAAAGTTTATCGCAGGGCTCGTGTTACAGATATTGAAAAATGGAAAACAGCAGTTGAATCTGAAGACTTTTCTATATATAAATCAAGAGAAATTGCAAATGATCTTTCTCTTGAGATGAAAATAAATGATGTAGAATATCAGGGTGATAATACAAAAGCAATTTTTTATTATACAGCAGAAGACCGCGTAGATTTCAGGGAACTTATAAAATTGCTTGCTGAAGAATTTAAAGTCCGAATTGAAATGCGGCAAATAGGCGTAAGGCAGGAAGCAAGCCGCATTGGTGGAACAGGCTCCTGCGGTAGAGAACTGTGTTGCTCAACATGGCTTTGGAATTTTAAATCAGTTTCTACAACTACAGCCCGAACACAACAACTTTCACTTAATCCTCAAAAATTAGCAGGACAATGCGGAAAATTAAAATGTTGCCTGAATTTTGAAAACGATAATTATATTGATGCTTTAAAAGAATTTCCGAATAATGAGATTATTTTAAAAACAAAAAAAGGAGAAGCTGTTTATCAAAAAACTGATATTTTTAAAAAAGTCATGTGGTATTCATATCTTAATGATGAATCAAATATGTTGGCAATACCGATTGAAAAAGTTCAGCAGATAATTGAAGATAATGCAAAAAAAATATTTCCTGAAAAATTAGAAGATTTTGCATACGTGCAGGAACGAAAAACCAATTACGAAAATTCAGTTGGAAAGGAAGATTTGTACAGGTTTGATTAATGTTAATTTGTTTGACCTTTGGCCGCAGGCATCACTTTATGAGGCGAATACCTGAATAGATAAAAATTATCCGAGACAGTTATACAATAAATTCAGGAATAATGCTTTAATAAAAAAAGCAAAGTTTAATATGAATTTTAAAAACCTAAATAAAATTTATATAATTTTTCTTCTTTTAATTTTAATATTTGCCTCCTGTGATTCAAATACGGTTTACGACATGTACTTGACTGTTGGCACGGAATGGAATAAAAATGATGTTTTAGAATTTGAAGTTGAAATAACCGATACAACTTCATTGTATAAATATTATATTAACATCAGAAATTCAACTGATTATAAATTCAGAAACATCTATTTCTTTTTAAACACCCAGCTTCCCGATGGTCGCAGAGCCCGTGATACTATTGAATGTATCCTTGCTTCTACTGACGGAAGATGGCTGGGCAGCGGCTTAGGTGATATAAAAAGCAACCGGATTTTATTAAAGAACAAAATTAAATTCCCGCAGGCAGGTAACTATAAATTTAAACTGGAACAAGCAATGCGTGTTGATAATCTGCAGGGGATTGAAGATATAGGAATAAGAATAGAAAAAGAATAATTGTAACTATTCAGTTTGTAATAAATGACTAAAAAAAATAAATATTTTTCTTTCAATTACATCCTTAAGTTTTGGATAATTTATTTATTATTTATTTTTTCTATAGTCTTAATTTTTATTGGCATCGCAAACGAGTGGTTTGGAAAGATGCCTACTTTTGAAGAACTTGAAAATCCGAAAAGTAATTTAGCTTCAGAAATTTACTCGGCTGATGGAAAACTTTTAGGCACATATTATATTGAAAATCGTTCGAATATCCATTTCAGGGATTTATCGCCAAATCTTGTAAATGCACTTATTGCAGCAGAAGATATTAGATTTGAAGAACATTCGGGAATTGACGGCAAAGCCTTGGTTAGAGTTGTTATCGGGGTATTAAGCGGCAATACAAGAGGAGGCGGAAGTACTGTTACTCAACAACTTGCAAAAAACCTCTTCCCTCGAAAAAGAAACCCTTCAATACTTGACCTTACAGTAGCAAAATTTAAAGAATGGGTTACAGCTACAAAGCTTGAACGTAATTATTCAAAAGAAGAAATAATTGCCATGTACTTTAATACGGTTCCGTTTGGAAGTCAATCTTATGGCATTAAAGCTGCTGCAAAAACATTCTTTAATAAAACTCCTGATTCACTTAATTTTGAGGAAGCAGCCCTGATGGTTGGTGTTGTAAATGCACCAACACGATATAGCCCAATCAGGAACCCCGAAAGAGCTTTTAAAAAAAGAAATCTTGTATTGAGCCAAATGAAAAAATACGGATATATTAGCGAAGCCGTGTATG
>JAUWSB010000164.1 GCA_030610255.1 Bacteroidota bacterium | reverse complement strand
CCTTTGTGTTTCTTTGAGTCTTTCTGTCTTAGTGGCTAACTTTTCTAATTGCCACAAAGACACCAAGTCACAAAGTTTCACAAAGAAAACACCAAAAAAAACTAACCGCCATTTTTTATGATAGCAACTGCTTTCTTATTTGTTTGGATATTAATGAATTACAATTCTATTACTAAATTAAATTACCCGTAAAAAATCGCTGAATACTCGAGAGCAGCGAATTATAATAACAATAAGTACAGAATCAACAAGAATTACTCCTCCTCCACAATATAAAATACCTTCCATGAAAAAGGCTAAAAAAACAGCAATGACTCCTAAAATTATAGGAAGATTGGAGCTGTTTACAATTCTTATACTCAATTCTCCGGATTTTGGAGGAATTGACATCTATCTTGCAATTGCAGCAAGTGCAACCGTAGCCGTATAGCCAGTTCCTATATTAACATTTACAAGTGTAGGTACAAATAAAAGCATCTCCTGACCAATCGATTGATTACTATTGAGAAGGAAGATTTTGCTATCCATTGCTTCATTACTAAATGTGATAGTTGCTTCACCATTGCAATAGCCGGTAACCGAGAGGCTAACATCAATAGTGTCATTTGTAAAGTTAACATTTGTATTTTGATCTGAAGCAGTTGCATTTACAGCAACGATAGATATTCCAAGAGTGTCATCAGTAAGGCCAATGCTTACATAATTTGTCCTTACTATGTCATTATTAATTACTTCGTTTTTGGAACATGCCAAAAACATAAAAATTGTAATTATAAAACCTAAAAATAGAATTCTTTGATTTTTCATTTGATTTAATTTAGTTCAATTTCTGTTATTTTATTATACTAATGCTGAACAAAAATACAAAAAAATTAAAAATTGAAAGTTAATATTATTATTCATACCTTATTACATCCATAGGATTTGTTAGTGCCGTCTTAATTGTTTGAAATATAACTGTAACCTGTGCAATAAAAAGAACCAATATACCGGTTAAAACAAACCAAGTAAAGATATAAAAACAGAAAGTAATGAAAAGTAACCTATTAATAATTGTAATTTACTGTCAGCAATATATAATTCATTTAATGAGTCTTCAAGGTAATCAAACTTAAAAGGTTCATTCGGATTATGCTTTTTCCATTCTTTTTCAACAAAAGCCAGCGTAGCTTCTTTATTTTTCGAGTTAAACCGTATGGTAAGAATATTCTCAGGGTTTTGTTCTAAAAAGAAAACCATTGGGCCAATTTCTTCATAAAGTGAAGAATAATTAAAATCTTCAACCACACCAATCACTTTAAATTTCTGTGTTGTATATGACCTCCTGTGTATTTCTTTACCAATTGCATTTTCCTTCCATCCAAGTTTTTTTGCAGCCATCCGGTTTATTATTACTGCATGTTCTTTATCAGTTCCATGTTTCCGGCTAAAATTTCTTCCTTTTAATATTTTCATTTCCATCAGGTCAATGAAGTTATAATCTGCAAAAATGAGGCTCATTAATTGTTTTTCCATCTGTTCTTCCCCTTCAACAAGAAATACATCCATATAAGTTCCTCCTCCGGGAATAGTATTTGATGTAGAAACATTACAAATATTTGGGTTCATTAATAGTTTGTTTTAAACACCCGTACCTGCTTTTTAAAGCTTGTATCTGTTGACCTGATCACAAGAATATTTTCCTTGGTAAAACCTATATCCTGGTTTTTAATGAAGTCGAGCTGGCGGGAAACGACAATAGTACCAGAAATCATTACTATTGAAATGGTAAACTGAAAAATTATGAGCAGTTTCCTAAGGATACCACTCTTTTTACCGGTATTCACAACACCTTTCAATACTATTGCAGGCTTGAAGGAAGACAGGTAAAATGCCGGGTAACTTCCGGAAAGCAATCCTATTAATATAGTAACAAAAAAAAGGACAAGGAAAGTTAAGAAATCAGATTGTATTTCAAATGTCAGTGATTTGCCGGTAAGTTCATTAAAAGCCGGTAATATTGATTCAACTATTACAAAAGAAATCACCAATGCAAAGAATGACAATACAACGGATTCACCTAAAAGATTTATTGACAGGCCAGACCTATACGCACCCAGAACTTTTCTTACTCCAATTTCCTTGGCTTTATGAGCTGAACGGGCTGTCGCCAGGTTCATATAATTTATCCCTGCAATCAACAGAATGAAGACAGCAATAATCGAAAAAATATAGATTGTTTTAAAACTGCCTGTTGGTAAATCCCACTCAAGATCAGAAAACAAATGAATATCATCAAGACGAGTGGTTAACAGATTGAACGTGCCATTCAACCTTTTACTAATATCGGCTATGTATTTATCATGGAATTCGGGGAATTTTTCATGAATGCTTTCTATCGATGAATTCTCCTCTAACAAAATATATGTAAAAAGCCTGATTGCCCAGAAATGAATGTTATTCAAATCCTGGTACATTTTCTCACCTATTACCTGGCTATAGGATTCTAATGATACGAGTCCGTCAAATTTGAGATGCGAATTTTCAGGAACATCTTCAATAACAGCTGTTACTTTACAATTGATGAGATTGCTGAGAATTATAATTTTTCCAATAGGGTCTTCGTCTCCAAAGTATTTTTTAGCAAGGCTTTCAGTAAGAACAATGGTGTTAGGTTCATATAAGGCATTTTCGGGTAACCCTGAAATAAACCTGTGATTAAAGACTTTAAATACTGATGAATCGGTAAAATAAAGCCGGTCTTCATAAAATTGCTTATAACCATACCTCAAAAAACTATTATCAATTGATCGGAACCTCACAAATTCTTCTACTTCTGGGAACACTTTTTTAAATGCAGGCCCGATAGCAAAAGAGGACTTCGCTACCTTTTGGTTCTTATCAGAAATTGTAATGTCAGATTCAAGCCTGTAAATTCTTTTATAGTTTTTGTGCTCATTATCATATGACAATTCATCCCGGATATAAAGGAAAATTAAAGTAAAACAGGATAATCCAACAGCCAGACCGGTAATATTGATTGCTGTGTATAACCTGTTATGATTAAAGTTTCTAAGGACTGTTCTAATGAAATGCATTGTTAATTCTATAGATGTATAATAAAATGCAAAAATTATTCCATTGAAAGCATATAATTATCAGTATTCAGAATATCAATAGTTTAACAGTTTAGTGTAGATGTATATATAGCTTATATTGTACACGAGAGGACAATTTGTGTTCGGTGGCGGACAGGTAAGGAAAATAATTAGCATTCGGATTTTAAATCCGATTGAGCAGAGTTTGCCCTGGTTTTATTCTGAAATATTTAAATCCTATTAAATAAATCCTTTACTTTGTATTACTAATTTTTTATCAATTTCATCTGTATGAAATTTTGGAGTAAAAGGTGGAAATCACTTACGAAGATCGGTGTTATCTCAGCATATATAGGATTACCTGCCATAATCGTAACCTATTTTATTTGGGGAATAAGTATTTGGAATTATTTCATTGGAGAATCTATAAATAGGAAGATATTTGAAAAAGATGACACGCATTTCAAAATATTAATAGTCCCTTTTAATAAAATTTGTGAGGATGGGGGATTTGATGTGGGTAAAGTTATTAAAGACAGGCTTGATGACCTTAATAAGAAAGACTCCCTGAATTTAAAACTGAATTACTTGGACTATGGTATTACAGATAATTTTAACGAAGACAGCGCACAACATTTAATGAACTATCATTATGCCGATCAGATCATTTATGGCAGTTATGCGACAACTGATTGTAATGCCGAAGGTGATGAGGTTTGTTTCAATTATATTACGGACTCAATATGGGACTTTGGAAGTATTCAAAGTAGTACAATGAGTAATGAATTTCAGTCAGCTGGATTTAAAGAAATTAAAGAAGGGGAACTACAGGGCAATATTGATTTTATTATTTATTGGATTGCAGGCTTATCAGAATATAGACAAAGAGAATTTAGAAATGCGCTTTCTAAATTCTTATACATTGAAAAAATCTTGCAAATTTCTGACAGGAAATATTTAGTATATTAGGATTAATATATGATGAATTAGCTCAATACAAATTAGCCCTTGAATATTTTAATAAAGCTATAAACCTTTGTAAACAAAGCAATAACTGTGAATATCTTGCTGTACTGTACAATAATATTGCGGGTACTTTCCGTAATCTCGGCAATTATGATAAAGCGGTAAGGATTTATAAAAATGCCCTGTCGGAAGGGCATCCATTTTTTCAGACGGCCGTATAGTGGCAGAAGGAGATAAACAGAAAGTTGTGAGAATCGTTAAATCATATATCTTAAAATATCCACCTCATAACCCACCACTTTTTGTCTATTAGACCAAATTTGTTTACATTTCCTCAACTTTCTTCAAATTATTTCCCCTGTCTCTGTCAATCAAAACAACAAAGGGATCAATTCCAGCATAGTATGGTTTTTCGTTAACGATGATTTCTATCCCGGTTTTGTTTTGTGTGAACTTGTGCTTTTTGTAATAGATTTCTTCTTTATCTTCGTTCAAAATGCCAACATAAATATAATCGTTTAGAGGTTGTTCTGTTTGAGTTCCTATGCTGTCGGCATAGAATTTTGTTACTTTTACATTTATTCTTACTTTGTATTTGTCATTACTCAATATTTCGCAATATGCCGATTCGGTTTGGTTTTCATACAGGGTTATTTTCTCAAAAAGATCAGTAACAAGATATAACAAACTATCGGGGGTAGATTTTTTTATTTCACTAATAAAATCAATTGAAAGCGGATAATTAATGGTTGATCCATATTTGTTCACAAGGCGGCTTAAAGCAGCGCTTAATGAATCCAAACCGATATAATCGTTCAGCGCATACATAACTACTGAACTTTTAGGATAGTTCAGATAATCCTGAATAGGTAGTGACCGAAACATCGGCCTTTCGCCTTCATAATCAGTTTTACGGCGACGTAAGTATCTTTCCATTTCATCTTTAAGATATTTTCTTGACATCTTCATTCCAAATTTTTCTTCATTGCACATTGCCATTACATATTGGGCCATTGTTTCAGTGAGCATAAATCCACCCTCAGCAAAGGCAGGGGTAACAACATATCCCCACCACTGATGAGCCATTTCATGCACACAAACTCCAAACATCATATCCACTATATCCGGGTCATTAAAATTGGCGGTAAATCCGGAACCTTCTCGCCAGATAAAAATACTCGGCTGTGAGCGGGCGGCTCCTCCTTTTAAATAATCAGGGATTTCTACAATCCTTATATTATTAAACGGAAAATCGCAATAATTTTTAGTATTAAAATCAAATGACCTCTTTACACCGTCTATCATTCGCTGAACATTGTACGGATGCTTTTTATCATAATAGATTTCAATATTGATATCCTGATATTTATCACT
>JAUWSB010000104.1 GCA_030610255.1 Bacteroidota bacterium | reverse complement strand
ATCGCATATTGATGCATTGGTAATCCACATTTTTGCTCCATTCAAAAGGTAATGGTCGCCTTTATCCTTAATTTTAGTTACCATTCCCGAAGGATCCGAGCCAGGGTTGGGTTCTGTTAAGCCAAATGCTCCGATAATTTCTCCTAAAGCAAGCCGTGGAATGTATTTCTTTCTCTGCTCTTCATTTCCAAATTTATAAATAGGATACATTACAAGTGATGTTTGTACAGATGCCGCTGACCGGATTCCAGAGTCGCCTCTTTCCAACTCGGTCATAATCAAACCATAGGATATGTGATCAAGACCCGCACATCCATATTTCTCGGGAAGAAAGGGTCCGAAAATCCCAAGTTCTCCCATCTCTTTGATTAAATGTAAAGGAAACCTGTGTTCCTGATTTGCGTCTTCAATGATCGGTTTTACTGATTTGTTTACCCAATCTCGAATAGCACTCCGGATAATTTTATGTTCATCTGTCAGTAATTCATCTACAAGATAATAATCGGGCGGTGTATATAAGATTTTTGACATTATAATTCCTCTTTTTGTTTTTTAGTTAACTTACTAACTACCAATTTATATGAGTCGTCAATCCATTGTTTAATAAGTTTATCGCTTACTGACCTGTCTATCATAACAGTATTCCAGTGTTTTTTATTAGCAAAAATATTAATTTATTTATTAATTTTGACATTTGTAATTAATAAAAAATTTAGTCATGAAACATCCATGACAAATAAATTTTTACACACCCTATACATTTTATTACAGGGCAGGCAAGGGAATGATTAAATAATGAAATTCGAAATTAGAAATTTGGAAAAAACTTATTTTAACAGCCTAATTTCAAATATCCAAACTTGTCCGTATGGATTTCTAATTTCTGAACATGAATTTTTCTAAAAATTATTAGCAGCAGAAAATAAATTAACTACAAAAATATAAACAGATGAGAATATTAGTTACCGGCGGAACCGGCTATATCGGTTCGCATACAGTTGTTGAGCTTCAGCAAAAAGGCTTTGATGTTATAATTGTTGATAATCTTTCAAATTCAAACATCAATGTTTTATCTTCAATTGAAAAAATCACGGGAATAAAACCTGAGTTTGAAGAATTTGATTTAATTGACATAGACAAGACTAATGATTTTTTTAAACGTCATAACGATATCCGGGGAATTATTCATTTTGCTGCTTACAAGGCAGTTGGCGAATCTGTTGAAAAACCGTTGATGTATTACCGGAATAATCTTTTTTCACTTGTAAATATTTTACAGGGAATGAAAGATAATAATATTGAAAATTTTGTTTTTTCATCTTCCTGCACTGTATACGGTCAGCCGGAAGAGCTTCCCGTAACAGAAGATGCACCTGTACAAAAGGCAGAATCACCTTATGGGAACACAAAACAAATTTCCGAAGAAATAATTACCGATACGGTAAAATCTGCCGGAATTAAAGGAATTTCTTTAAGATATTTCAATCCTATCGGTGCACATGAAAGTGCAATTATTGGTGAGCTACCCATAGGTATTCCAAACAACCTGATGCCTTTCATCACGCAAACGGCAATTGGAATACATGAACAATTACGAGTTTTCGGAGACGATTATAATACTCCTGACGGTACAGCAATCCGCGATTATATTCATGTTGTTGACCTTGCAAAAGCACACGTAATTGCAGTTGACAGAATGATAAAGAAAAAAATGAAAAAAGATTTTGAGATCTTTAATCTTGGTACAGGAAACGGTTTTTCGGTTTTGGAAGTAATTAAATCATTTGAAAAGGTTACAGGTGAAAAATTAAATTATAGAATTGTTGACCGCCGTGCCGGAGATGTTGAGCAGGTTTGGGCAGATACAAAATTTGCCAATGATGAATTGGGCTGGAAAGCTGAAAAAGACCTTGATGAAATGACTCTTTCGGCTTGGAAGTGGGAGTTGGCTTTGAAGAATTTAAATGCATAATTAGAATACATTCATAAAGTTATAATTGTAAAAAAATCACAAATCACAAGCACCAAATACCAAATAATTTAAGGTAAAATTTAATATAAATGATAGAGAAATAATAATTATGAAAAAGAGATTAATCACAGGAGGAGCGGGTTTTATCGGCTCACATGTTGTCCGCTTATTTGTTAACAAATATCCTCAATATAAGATTTTTAATCTTGATAATCTGACTTATGCTGGTAATCTTGCCAATTTGAAAGATATTGAAAATTCCCCGAATTATGAGTTTATCAAAGGGGATATTGTTGAAGGTAATTATATTATGAATTTGTTTGAGAAATACCGGTTTGACGGCGTAATTCACCTTGCTGCGGAATCGCATGTTGACAGGTCAATTTCAAATCCAACGGAATTTATTTATACAAATATTGTTGGCACAGTTAACTTGTTAAACGCTGCAAAACATATCTGGAAAGATAATTTTAAAGATAAGTTATTTTATCACATCTCTACTGATGAGGTTTACGGCTCGCTTGGCAAAGAGGGCTTTTTTGTTGAAACAACCCCCTATGATCCGCACAGCCCTTATTCTGCCTCAAAAGCAAGTTCCGACCATCTTGTAAGAGCTTATCACGACACTTTCGGATTGCCAATGGTTATTTCAAATTGCTCAAATAATTATGGCAGTTACCAGTTTCCTGAAAAATTAATCCCTTTGTTTATCAACAATATCAGGAACAATAAACCTCTGCCGGTTTATGGAAAAGGTGAAAATGTAAGAGACTGGTTGTATGTTGAAGACCATGCAAAAGCAATTGATGTTATTTTCCACAATGGAAAAAACGGCGAAACATATAACATCGGCGGACACAATGAATGGAAAAACATTGATTTGATTAAAGTCCTTTGTAAAATCATGGATAAAAAGCTCGGACGTAAAGAAGGAACATCCGAAAAACTGATAACCTTTGTTAAAGACCGTGCCGGGCATGACCTTCGTTATGCCATTGATTCATCAAAATTGCAAAAGGAATTGGGCTGGAAACCATCATTGCAATTTGAGGAAGGTATTGAAAAAACCATTGACTGGTATCTTGAAAATGAGGAATGGCTGAAAAATGTTACTTCAGGTGATTATCTTAAATATTATAAAGAACAGTATGTAAAACGGTGATTGATGAGGGAGAAAAATACCTGGTTTTTTTAATACAGTTTGGATAAAATAAAACTGCTTTTTGATAGAAATTAACAATCAGTTGCGGGTTGCAGGTTACAAGTTACAAGTAAAAAAACCTGTAACATGCAACTTGTAACATGGAACAAATTAAATTTATTAATACATTAATGAACCTCTTTAAAAACATCTTTTCAAACAAATCAAGTAATCCAATTGATTTATCTGTTTTAGGAACGGATATGCATTCACATCTTATTCCGGGAATTGATGATGGTGCTCAAACCATTGAAGAATCAATTGAACTTATCAGGGAACTAAATCAACTTGGATACAAAAAATTAATTATAACACCTCATGTACAGGGTGAATTTTTTATAAGTACTCCGGAAATAATCTTAATAGGTCTCGAAGAAGTACGTGCTGCTCTGAAAAATGAGGAAATACAAATTAAAATTGATGCAGCAGCCGAATATCTTATTGATGACAAATTTGAAGAAAAGTTAAAATCAGGTAATTTACTGACTTTTAACGAAAATTATATTTTGATTGAGCTTTCGTTTTTTAGCCCTCATCCTAATTTGCTATCTTATATTTTTGATTTGCAGATAGCCGGTTATAAAGTTATTCTTGCCCATCCCGAAAGGTATTCATACTGGTTTGACAACTTTAAAAAGTTTGAAGATTTAAAAAACAGAGGTGTGTTTTTCCAGATAAATATTATTTCGTTAGGTGGTTATTATCCTTTTCCTGTAAAGAAAATTGCCGAAAAACTTATTGATAACAACATGATTGAATTTCTGGGCACAGATATGCATAATCAAAATTATATGCAAGGATTAAAACAAGCTCTTAATGAAAAATATCTTGATAAGATTTTGTCTTCCGGGAAGTTATTGAATTATCAGTTATAAAAATAGTTACTTGAATAATTAAATCATTTATAACATGAAAAAACATATCCTGCTTATCACTTTTTCTATAATCATTATATTATTGAATATTAATTCTCTCAAGGGGCAAAATAAACTAAAACCCGGTTTTGATCCATACGAATATAAAAGCCTGCTTGAGATTTTGGCTAAACAGTCTGACACTTCCTATTCTGTGGTTAAATTCCCGGATCCCGAAAATTACCGGATGGTATACAGATCGGAAGTAGTCGGGCTTGATAATCGTTGGGACTTATGGGTCAGCTCTGATTCGGTAGGTGTGATAAGTATCAGGGGAACAACGCTTAAGCTCGAATCATGGCTTGAGGATTTTTATGCTGGCATGATACCGGCCTGTGGTGCCCTCCAAATTGACAGTAATAAAATCTTCAGATACAAACTTGCCAATGAATCAAACGCAAGTGTTCATGTAGGTTGGGTTGTTGGCTTATATTATCTGGTTCCGTCAATTATCGAAAAAATAAATGAATGTTATAGCAAAGGAATAAAAGAATATTTGATAATGGGACATAGTCAGGGTGCGTCTATCGCATATTTATTGCGATCATATTTATATTACACAGCTAAGGAGAAAATTCCTGATGATGTACAATTTAAAACATATTGTAGTGCTGCTCCAAAACCCGGAAACCTTTTTTACAGCTATGATTTCGAATTTATTACCAGGGGAGGCTGGGCTTATAGGATAGCCAATACACAGGATTGGGTGCCTGAAATGCCTTTTTCAATCCAGACAGTTGATGATATGGTAAAAGTGAATCCTTTTTCTGAAGTTGATATGTTGTTGAAGAAAATGAAACCAATAGAACGTTTTTTACTTAAAGCTATATACTCAAACATGATGAATTCTGTTAAAAAGGCTCAAAAAAAATTCAGAAAATATCTTGGCTATAAGGTTTATAAACTGGTTAATGAAGAACTGGTAAATTTTGAGGAACCGGATTATGCCAAAACTATGTATTATGTGACCTGCGGAAATCCCATAATATTAACTCCAACAACTGATGCTTATGAAAATTATATAAAACAACAGAAAAGAAATCTCTTTGAAAATCATTTAATTATGCCATATTATTTATTACTTAAAGAAATTTATTTGGATAAAGAAGGTAAATCCAAACAATAATAGCAAATAATATATCTGCAGACGTTTTTTACTTGTAAACAGTTGTCTGTCCGTAAAGTTAAACAAATTTTGAAATTTGGTCCCGAAAGCTTTCGGGATGTCATTTGTGATTTTTAATATTTATTTTAACTCTCGGACATTATGGACGAACAATAAATAGAGTTTCAGGCACTATAAGTTTCAATATTTCTGTCAAGTTTTTTAACCATACCTTGAAGAACATTGCCTGGTCCTACTTCAATAAATGTTTTGGCACCATCTGCAATCATATTCTGCATTATCTGCGTCCACATTACAGGAGAAGTTAGCTGAGAAATTAAATTTGTTTTAATGATTTCAGGATCAGTAACAGACTGACCTGTTACATTTTGATATATCGGGCAAGTACCCTGACTGAATTTTGTGGATTTTATTGCTTCAGCCAGTTCAACTCTGGCGGGCTCCATTAGAGGTGAATGGAAAGCTCCTCCTACTTTTAACGGAAGTGCTCTTTTGGCACCTGCTTCCTTTAGCTTTTCGCAAGCAATTTCAATACCTTTGAAAGAACCTGAAATTACCAATTGTCCAGGGCAATTATAATTAGCAGGAATTACAATCTCATTTATTGATTTTAATATTTTTTCAACGGTTTCATCATCAAGTCCTATAATTGCTGCCATTGCTGAAGGTTCAGACTCACAAGCTTTTTGCATTGCCCTTGCTCTGGCAAACACTAATTTTAATCCGTCTTCAAACAATAATGTTTTATTGGCTACCAAGGCAGAGAATTCCCCAAGCGAATGTCCGGCAACCATGTCAGGTTTAAAATCTTCATCTAAAGTTTTTGCAAGAATCACAGAATGCAGGAAAATTGCAGGTTGTGTAACATTTGTTTGTCTCAGGTCTTCATCAGTACCATCAAACATCAAGTCGGTTATACGAAACTTCAATATGCTGTTTGCTTTTTCAAACAGGTCTTTTGCTTTTGAAGAATTTTCATATAAATCTTTGCCCATTCCAACAAACTGAGCGCCCTGTCCGGGAAATATATAAGCTTTCATTACATTAATTTTTAATTGTTAAAGAAATTTAAAACGGAAAATTTATTGTAAAGATGTGATCAAATAAAATACTATTTACGATTTCCTAAAAAACGCAGCAAAAATAAGAATAAATTTATAAAATCAAGGTATAAATTTAAAGCTCCAATAATAGTTAGTTTTTTTGCCGGCTCAGCCCCGTATTGTAATCCACTTCCAATCCTTTTCAGCTTTTGAACATCATAAGCTGTAAGACCTGTAAAAACAAGGACTCCAATAAAACTAATAATATAATCCAAAGAGCTGCTATGCATAAAGAAATTTGCCATACTGGCAATTATTATTCCAATCAATCCCATAAACATAATTGAACCGAATTTAGTGAGGTCGGTTTTGGTAGTATAACCTACAAATGCCATTAAACCAAACATGCCGGAAGTTACAATAAATGTTAAAGTAATTGAACCTGCGGTATAAACAAGCAGGATAAAGCTTAAGCTCATTCCCATCAAAATGGCAAAAGCAATAAATAGTAATGATAATATTCCTGAAGATAATTTGCTAAAACCAAAGGACATCAGTAACACAAATCCGAATGGTGATAAAAACACTACCCAACCCAAAGTGTTCATACCTCCTGTTTCCGGATTTATTAAACTACCAATTAATTTGGGATCCGATGCAAAAAAATATGATGTAGCTGCTGTAATTGCGAGTGCTAAAAACATCCACAAAAAAACATTTGCAACAAATGTGCGCGACATTGAAATCCCTTCCTGTTGCGATTGGGCTATATTGAAAGTGTTATTTTTTGTAAGCATTTTCGTATTATACTATTATTCTGTAAAACTTTATTTTTTTAGCAAAATATTGGTTTTGTATTTATTAGTCTTCAGTCTCCAGTCCTCAGTCTTCAGCCTATTAATCGTCGACTGCTGACTGCCGACTGCTGACTGCCGACTAACTGTTACTGACACTGCAACTTAGTTTCTTGTCATTCAAGATTCAACATAGAATTGAATTAATTATATTTGATAACGAAATAAAAAACCAAATATTATTGGGCCTTAAAAGAGTAGTTATTAATGCAATTTTGAACCTATTAAATGGATAAATTCCGATCGGGTTTCCTGTCGTTTGAATGCACCGGTAAAATCAGATGTTGTAGTTACAGAGTTTTGTTTTTGAACGCCTCTCATTATCATACATAAATGTTGTGCTTCAATTACAACTGCCACACCCAGTGGTTTGAGCGTAGAATCAATAGCTTCTTTTATTTGTGTTGTCAGTCTTTCCTGAACCTGCAACCGCCTGGCATAAGCTTCGACAACTCTTGCAATTTTACTTAAGCCTGTAATGTATTGGTTAGGGATATATGCAACATGTGCTTTACCAATAAAAGGTATCAAATGGTGTTCGCATAATGAAAATATTTCAATATCCTTTACAATAACCATTTCCCTGTAATCTTCTCTAAACATCGCCGATTTCAGGATTTCTACCGGATCGTGTTCGTAGCCTTGAGTCATGAACTGCATTGCTTTGGCAACTCTTAACGGCGTACCAAGCAAGCCTTCACGATTGGGGTCTTCTTCAATCAATTTTAAGATTTCTTTGTAATAGCCACTTAACTTTTCCAGATTTTCAACATTATGGTTTTCTATCTTTTCATAACTAAAAACATGATTATTCTTTTTTTTCATCATTAGTTTAATATTAATTTCTCTGTGCAATAAAATATTTTTTGGGCAAAATTAAGAAACTTCTCATATTAATTCAATCCAATAAAAAATTAAATTTCAAAGGGAAATTCCAATCTAACTGTTTATTTGAAACAATTGATAATAAAAGAAATTCATGGAAATTGAATGAACTTGAGATAGATTGGGAGCTTTGAGGTATATAGTGTTTGCAAGAAAACGCCAATAACTGCGTTATACTCATCTTAAAACCCAGTCAATTACATTAGTAAACTCCTGAGTTTTAAGATTTCGCAAGCCTTGTTCTTGACGTTTTCTTATCAAACACTGAGTTTTCGTGCAAGGATTATATAATACAAATTCGAGTCTGTCCATAAAGTCAAACAATTTTTGAATTAATCCCGAAAGCTTTCGGGACCAAATAACAAAAAACCCGCCCGAATGACTGAAGTCCTTCAGTCGGGCGGGCAAATAACAAATAAATTCGAAATATCAATGATCAAAACTTGTCCGCCCGTATGGGTGGTTAGATGACCGAAACTGTTTTGGTCATTGAATTTTTGAACATTGTAATTTATT
>JAUWSB010000051.1 GCA_030610255.1 Bacteroidota bacterium | reverse complement strand
TGCTCCCAAAATTGCTAAAAAAATAAAAGCCGGACAATTCATTATTTTAAGAGTTAATGAAACAGGCGAACGGATTCCACTTACTGTGGCTGATAAAGATGAATTTGCCGGGATAATTACAATAATTTTCCAGATTGTAGGAAAAACCACAGCTTTAATGCGTACATTAAACGAAGGCGATGTTATTCTTGATGTTGTTGGTCCCCTTGGAAAACCTGCCGAAGTTGAAAAAATTGGAACTGTTGTCATGGTTGGCGGTGGAACCGGTGTTGCTATTCTTCATCATGTTGCCAAAGCATTTAAAGAAGCCGGGAATTACGTTATCGGTATTATTGGTGCTCAGGAAAAAGAAATGCTCATCATGGAAAATGAGATGATTTCAATTTGTGATGAACTTGTTGTTACTACCGATGACGGAAGTTACGGCGAGCGGGGATTTGTTACAATGCCTCTGGGAAAATATCTTGACGAAAGATATGATATAAAATTAGTTTATGCTATCGGTCCGATTGTTATGATGAAAAATATTTGCAAGCTTACCAAAAAATATAAAACACTTACTATGGTGAGCCTCAACCCAATTATGATTGACGGCACTGGTATGTGTGGCGGTTGCAGAGTGAAAGTAGGCGGTGAAACTAAATTTTGTTGTGTTGATGGTCCTGATTTTGATGGGCATAAAGTTGATTTTGATGAACTTGAAAAAAGGAATTCATTGTATTTAAAAGACGAAAAAGATTCATTATTATATTCCATCAGGTAATATAAATTTCATATAAAATTTCTTACTAATCGGTTAAATAAATGATAAAGTATAAAGAAAAATGGAATGATGGAATATTGGAATGATGGATTCAGATAGCTATTGGAAGAAGTATTGGAATATTTGGGAATATTAGGACAAAGAATTATTAATAATACTTGCCTCCTGAAGTTTTAATTCTTAAGATAATAGGCAGGTTAATAAGAATAATTTTTATAGAAACATTATTCCATTATTCCAAAACGATTAGAATTTAAATTGGATGAATAATGGATTTACAATAAATTAAACATATTTATTAAAAATACAAACATATGCTTGAACAAGATGTAAGATATCTCAAATATAAAACATATTTAAGTTTTTATTGTCCGCATTGCAAGAATACTTTTAATGTTGAAAGAAAGCATGAAAAATCGCTGATTTTTAATGCTGTATATAAGAAAGAAGATATTGTACTAAAGTTAAGTCCATTTCTTGATGTTTTTGATATAAAAGCATCTGTTCCGATTAAAGAGGGTGATATATTGGATGACTTGCTTTGCCCGAGTTGCAAAAAAAGCATTGTCAGTCACAAAGTTAAATGTAAAGAATGCGGCTCTAAAGTTGGAGAAGCTATTATTTCGGCTTATGCCAAATTAATACCCTTTTATTTTTGTCTGAAGCACGGTTGTGAATGGCACGGGATTAGCAAAGAAGATGAGAAAAAAATAAAATTAAAGATACCTCGTCAGGAAATGCCTGAACAGGACCAAAAACTTAGAGTTGATAATTTTCAGGAAGTTCCATTTGGTTACACATCCGAATTAGCTCTTCTTGAAGCCGGCAGGTGTTTGCAATGCAAAAACCCAAAATGTGTTGAAGGTTGTCCGGTTAATATTGATATTCCTTTATTTATTGCATTGATAGCAGAAGAAAAATTTAATGAAGCTGCAAAAAAGATAAAAGAACGCAATGTTCTTCCGGCATTGTGCGGACGAGTTTGCCCGCAGGAAAGCCAGTGTGAAGCAAAATGTATACTTGGAATAAGGGATGAACCAGTTGCAATCGGCAGGCTGGAAAGGTTTGCAGCCGATTATGAGAGAAAAATGGACATGGTAGAAGTTCCGGTCATTAAGAATGATACCGGTAAAAAAATAGCTGTTATTGGTTCTGGTCCCGGAGGATTAACTGTTGCTGCCGACATGCGGCAATTAGGTTATTCGGTTACTATTTATGAAGCTCTGCATGAAGCAGGAGGAGTTTTAACTTATGGAATTCCCGAATTCAGGTTGCCAAAATCAATTGTTCAGTTTGAAATTGACTATCTGAAAAAAATGGGTTGCAGAGTTGAATTGAATCATATTATCGGTAATATTATTACTATTGATGAGTTACTTGAACATTTTGATGCCGTTTACATTGGTGTTGGTGCAGGACTGCCCTGGTTTATGGGTATTGAAGGTGAAAGTTTGGGCAATGTCTTTTCAGCAAATGAATTTCTGACAAGGATGAACCTTATGAAAGCATATAAATTTCCTGAATACGACACCCCAATGCCAAAAGGAAATAAAGTTGCAGTTATCGGTGGTGGTAATGTAGCAATGGATTGTGCCAGAACAGCTATCAGAACAGGAGCAAATGAAGTAACAATAGTTTACCGTAGGTCGCGCCATGAATTACCTGCACGTGCCGAAGAAGTTCATCATGCCGAAGAAGAAGGAATAAAATTCAAATTATTAACAAGCCCTGTTAAATATATCGGAACCGATTTTAATACGATAAAGGCAATGGAATGTATTAAAATGGAATTAGGTGAGCCTGATGCTTCAGGCAGAAGAAGACCTATACCAATTGAAGATTCCAATTTTACTTTAGAATGCGATATGGCTATTGTTGCTATCGGCAATGGTCCAAACCCGATTATTTTCCATTCATCTCACGATATAAAAAGAAACAAAAGAGGATATATTGATGTAAATGAGAAAACCAATGAAACTTCCAAAGAATTTGTTTATGCAGGTGGTGATATTGTTACTGGTTCGGCTACTGTTATTCTGGCTATGGGTGCTGGAAGAATAGCTGCTAATGCCATGCATAAGAAGTTGTCTTCGATAAAAAAGAAGAAATAAACACAATTACGGATTACGAATTACGACCAGACACTTAATCCGTAATCCCGAAATTTCAACGATTTTTTACGGGTAATTTATTTTAGTAAACGAATTGCAATTTATTAATATCCAAACTATTAATAAAGTTGTTACTATCATAAATTATGACAGTTAGTTTTTTCGATGTTTTCTTTGTGAACCTTTGTGATTTGGTGTCTTTTCACATAGTGAGCCGTATGGTGTGGCAATTAGGAAAGTTAGCCACTAAGGCACAATCCCGAAAGCTTTCGGAACAAAGAAATAACAAAGATTAAAATCCCCACCATAATTAAATTTATAAATTATATGTATATCTCGTCGTATAACATCTTATTAACAATCAATAAACAATAAACAATAGAAAATCGCTGAAGTTTTGGGATTATCAATAGAGCCCTTTATAAGAGCCTAATACACAACCAACTTCTGAGAAATCTTATTATGCTTATTGCTAATAAAACAATTATAGATTCCTGCCGGTAAATTGTCCGGCTCCCATCTCACATTATATTTTCCTGATAAATTATTTTTTACCCGAATCTCATCAATCTTTATTCCCTGATTATTAAAAATAAATATAGATATATTGCAATGATCTTGACAAGGGAAGGTAAAATTAATATTTGTGTAATTCTTTAATGGATTAGGGAAAACAAAAACAGAGTATTTATTTTTTTTATTTTGATTTATGCCTGTAAGGTAATCATTGGAAAAAAATACACCGCTGTCGGTACAACAGAAAATTGCGATACTACTCCAGGTTGGATTGAGTTTTATTTTATTGATATTAATACATAGCAGATTTGTATTAAGAAAAGTAAGTCCGGGTGGGGCAGACTGAGGGTCATAGATAGCTATTCCTTCGTAGCTTCCAAACGGAGCTTCCCATCCGACAAATATATTATTTAAAGCATCAAAACCCACAGCACTCATATTATTAGCATAAAATTCCAAATCCCAGCTAATACCATAATTTTCCGAGCTGTAAAGTCCGGAGGAATTGGAATAATCAGGGAAAATACCGTAAAGTATTCCTTGGTTAGTAAATTTCATATCCGTTATTATTGGAATTCCGCCGGCAGTTTGGTTCCATGTATTACCACTATCATTCGACCAGTAAGTGTTGAAAACATTACTGACTTCGGAAATTACAAAATGATTTTCGTAAAAATCCATACAAGTGCAGGTTTTATCGGTAAAGTAAGGTACATCTGTCCATGTTAAGCCGTCGGTTGACTTCAGCAAACCACCGAACTGACAGCCAACATAATAAGTTCCTGACGGAAAATGGTATTTAATAAAGTTCGGGTTCGCACACCAATGAACAACGCTGAACTGGAAGGTTAACAAGTCAAAGGTATAGATGCCATCAGAATAGGTTCCGTTGCCCATAACAACCAGGACTTGTGTTGCATTTAACTGAACTGCTTCCCAAACGGGTAATCCGCCGTAAGTGAAATAATTCCATATCTGGTTATAATCATCATGAAGATACATTCCATTCAGAGTACAAATTACGCCATTACTTGAGCCAACCCCAAAACAAATGTTGATAGCATGGATACTGTCGGGACAAAAGCTATTCCATGTGTTTGAATTAACAGGTGACTGAATTAAAAATACTATAAAAAAGAATATTAGTTTTTTCATTTTGAAAGTGTTTTAAAATAGCGCAGTAAAGGTACAAAAAATCAGAAGGTTTTGCAGAATTTTTTATTACAGTTTTAAATAAATTTAAATAAATTTCCCCGATGTAGAATAATTTAATTATTTTTGTAAGTAAGTATTAATAAATTACATAATTATTTAATATAGTGCTTTACTTAAGGATGCTATGAAAGATTTTGGAGGAAAATGGACAACTCAGAAAATTGAGATATTTGTAAAGTATGCCAAAGCCTATTTACAGATAATGAAAAACCACCCTTATTGGAAAATCATGTATTTTGATGGATTTGCAGGATCAGGAGAAATTGAAAAAAGTGGCAATTCATATAATACTTTAATTGAGGGTGTTGCTCAACGAATGTTATCTATTGAACATCCCAGATCATTTGACATGTTGTATTTTGTTGAAAAAGACACTGATAAAGCTAAGAGGTTAAAACATTTAATTGAAGAACAATTTCCTGATAAATTAAATATTACTCATATAGTTACAGAGGATTTTAATAAGAAACTACACGATTTGGCAAACTTTCTACAACATCCCAATAACAAAAAATATAAAGTACTGGCATTTATTGACCCTTATGGAATGCAGGTTAAATGGGATTCTTTATTGGCACTAAAAAATTTATCAATAGATATGTGGATTTTAGTCCCAACGGGAATAGGTGTAAATAGATTATTGAAAAGGAATGGTAAGATTTCTAAAGCATTTTTAGATAAATTGAAAATTTTTCTTGGATTAGATGAACATGAGATTAATGATTGTTTTTATAAGACAGAGACAGTTAATACTTTATTCGGAAAAGAAACAATTACAAAAAAAGAAGAAAATGCAATATCAAAAGCGGCTGAATTATATAAATCAAGATTAAATGAAATTTTTAAATATGTATCTGAACCTTTTATTATGAAGAATACAAAAGGTTCAACTATGTTTCATTTTTATATGGCATCAAATAATTCAACTGCTCAAAAAATTGCTAATGATATTGTTAAGCCTCAATTAAAACATTGATATTATGGCTAATTCTAAGATTGAATGGACTGGTGAAACATGGAATCCAACCACAGGTTGTACAAAAATATCTTCAGGATGTAAATATTGCTATGCTGAAATAATGTCAAGAAGGTTACAAGCTATGGGAATGAATAAGTATATAAATGGGTTTGATTTAACTATACATACTGATACATTGAAATTACCCTATAAATGGAAAAAATCAAGATTGGTTTTTGTAAATTCAATGAGTGACCTTTTCCACGAAGATTTATCTTTTGAATTTATACAAAAAGTTTTTTCTGTAATGAATGATAATCAGCAACATATTTTCCAAATACTTACAAAAAGGTCTGATATTCTATTAAAGTATAATTCAATTTTAAACTGGACACCTAATATTTGGATGGGAGTTACAGTTGAGAATAATCAATACTTAAAAAGAATAGAGGATTTAAGTTGGACAAATGCTGCAATTAAGTTTTTATCATTAGAACCTTTATTAGGTCCTATTCCTGATATGAATTTAGCAGGTATTGATTGGGCTATTGTTGGCGGAGAGTCAGGCACAAATCCAAGACCAATAAAGAAAGAATGGGTTACAGACATTTTGGCTCAATGCAGAGAACAAAAGGTTTCATTTTTTTTCAAACAGTGGGGTGGCAGAAATAAAAAACAATCAGGTCGTTTTCTTAATAATAAAATATATAATGAAATGCCTGTTGAAAAATACTTATATTTAAAACATCAAAAAGTACATGATTTATTTACAGCCATTGATAAATAAACACAGTGTATTCATATTTAATTTTAGATTGTAATCTCAAAAAAAATACTCGATTCATCAACTTCAATAATGTTTGTTTTAAAATCGAAAGTTGAGGTTAATATTTGAAATTCTTCCGGGCTGACGGTAGTAGCAGTAAATCCGTCTTTGCAGACTATCGTTCCATTTTGTGTTTTGGTATAGTCAATTTCACCAACGAGTCCTTCATCAGACTGTAACTGAAACCAATTTAAGCGAACTTCCCATATTTTATCAGAATAGCTTGAGAACAAAACTTTCCCACCTGTTTTTGTAACACGAATACTTTCCTTAATAAGTTGATGCTGATCAACATGAAAAGCAGAAATTCCGTTCTGAACACAAACAACCAAATCAAAAGTATTGTTAGGAAAAAAAAGTTTAGAAGCATCCATCTCAATTAAGAGGCAATTTTGGGTAGCTTCAAGAAAAATTTGTCCGTATTGAATATTATCAGGTGAAATATCAATTCCGATAACTATTCCGGCTTTTTCAGCAAGTTGTGGAATTATCCTTCCATATCCGCAGCCCAAATCCAAAACTTTATCTTCCTTTTTAATTTTGCTCAAAACATGCTCAACTTCTGCTTTCATGTATTGCCTGATACGCTGGGGTGCAATATCATAGCAGAGTCTCAAACGTTCTGCTGAGAGCTTTTTTGAGTAGTAGTTGTCCATTTTAAAATGATTAATAAGGAGTATACAAAAAACATAACTTCGTAAAATTAATTAAATTATTTTTATAATTTTGCGACTTCAAATTTTAATATTTTAACAATATGCGAATAGCAAGAATCAGTGGTGAAAAAATCACAAAAGAACAGGAACAGGTTGATGTAAATTTGTTGGATTCTTTAATAGAAAAATATAAAGATAAAAAAGGCAATCTGATTCCGCTTTTACAAGGCACACAAGACATTTTTGGGTACATTCCACGCGAAGCTTTTGAAAAGATTTCCTCAGAAGCTGGCATAGAACTTAGCGACATGTATGGTGTTGTCACATTTTATGCTCAGTTCAGATTGAATCCGGTTGGCAAACATATAATAAAAGTTTGTCATGGTACTGCCTGTCATGTACAAAATGCAAATGCTATTACCGATGCTTTAAAGGAATTATTAAAAATTAATGATGGCGAAACTACCGAAGATGGTATGTTTACCCTTGAATCGGTTGCTTGTCTGGGATGTTGCTCTTTAG
The DNA here is from genome assembly GCA_030610255.1 of Bacteroidota bacterium. Taxonomy (GTDB): domain Bacteria; phylum Bacteroidota; class Bacteroidia; order Bacteroidales; family JADFUO01; genus JADFUO01. The sequence continues at coordinate 6,202 of JAUWSB010000051.1, read as the reverse complement.
CTCCTGTTATGATGATTGATAATGATACACATGGAAAACTAACCGGTGGACAGGCCGTCAAGATCATCAAAAACATAAAAATTAAAGAAAGTAATTAATTATGGAAAACATAAAAGTAATTGTCGGACTTGGAAGTTGCGGAATTGCCGCAGGGGCAAACAAAGTATTTGAAAAAATCAAAGCTTTGAAAGAAGCTGATAATTTAAAATTTGAATTAAAAAAAACCAGTTGTATCGGCATGTGTTACCGTGAACCACTGGTTGAGATAGTTGATGATAACGGTTCATACTTATATGGTGATATAAATGAAAAAAAGGCAGCCGAACTCATTGAAAAACATATACTGGAGAATGAACCTATAAAAAGTTATGTGGTTCAGACCGATTTGTTTGAAACTCCTGATAAGGACTTTATCGAGGACCAGGTGAAAATTACTTTGAGAAACTGCGGATATATTGACCCTGAAAAAATTGAAGAATATGAAGTTAGAGGAGGTTATCGTGCAATCAGAAAAATAGCAGGACAAAGAATTTCAAGATTGGATGTAATTCAAACTGTAATTAATTCGGGATTAAGAGGAAGAGGTGGAGGAGGTTTTCCAACAGGCTTGAAATGGAAATTTGCAAATAATAATAAAGCCGATGAAAAATATATTATTTGTAATGCTGATGAAGGTGACCCCGGTGCTTTTATGGACCGCTCGGTCCTTGAAGGTGACCCTCATGCTGTTCTTGAAGGAATGATTATCGGGGCTTATGCCATTGAAGCTACCGGTGGAGTGATTTATTGTCGTGCTGAATATCCCCTTGCCATTAAACGACTGAATATTGCTATTGAACAGGCAAGAGAAAATGGTTATTTAGGTAAAAATATTTTAGGTATTGATGGTTTTAATTTTGATATTTATATAAAAGAAGGTGCCGGTGCCTTTGTTTGTGGCGAAGAAACAGCATTAATTGCTTCTGTTGAAGGTGAAAGAGGAATGCCCAGAAAACGTCCTCCGTTCCCTGCCGAATCAGGACTGTGGCAAAAACCAACCAATATCAATAATGTTGAAACACTTGCCAATATTCCTTGGATCTTATTACATGGTTCGGAAGAGTATGCCAAATATGGAACTGAAAAAAGTAAAGGAACAAAAGTATTTGCTCTGGCAGGAAAGATTAAACGTTCCGGACTGGTTGAAGTACCTATGGGAATGAGTATCCGGGATGTTATCTTTAAGCTTGGAGGCGGAATACAAAATGACAAGAAATTCAAAGCTGTACAAATGGGTGGTCCTTCAGGCGGTTGTATTCCCGCATATCTTGCAGATACTATCATTGATTATGATTCGGTAAATGCTACTGGAGCAATTATGGGTTCGGGTGGTATGGTCGTAATGGACGAAACAACCTGTATGATTGATGTGGCAAAATTCTTTCTTGATTTTACACAGAAAGAATCTTGTGGCAAATGTACATTCTGCCGTACCGGAACAAAACGAATGCTTGAAATTCTCACCAGGATTACCGAAGGAAAAGGAGAAGAAAGTGATATTGAAAAACTTGAAGAATTATCTTACCAGATAAAAGACAGCTCACTTTGTGGTTTGGGACAAACTGCTCCAAATCCTGTCTTAACTACAATTAAATATTTCAGGGAAGAGTATGAAGCTCATATCAGGGATAAAAAATGTCCTGCGAAAGTTTGCAAACAGCTACTTACTTATGAAGTTGATCCTGAGAAATGTACCGGTTGTACGGTTTGTGCTAAAAATTGTCCTACCGATGCTATTGACGGAGCAAAAAAAGAAGTTCACTTTATCCGTCAGGATGATTGTATTAAATGCGGAACTTGTTACACAAAATGTAAATTTGATGCAATAAAAATCTATTAACAATGAGAGAAAGATTAAATGTAAAGTTAAACGGTAAAATTATACAGGCATACAGAGGTGAAACAATCTTGGACCTTGCTAAACGAAATAATATTGAAATTCCTACTCTTTGCAACGATCCGAGAATAAAACCGTACACTTCATGTTATGTTTGTGTTGTTGAAGTTGAGGGTATGAGAGGGTTACAAGCATCATGTTCTACAAAGGTTACCGATGGGATGAAAATTGATACGCATAACGAGAGAGTTAAGAAAGCGAGGAAAACAGCCTTAGACCTTCTTTTGAGTAACCATTATGCCGATTGTTTGGCACCTTGTACCCAGGCATGTCCCGCCGGAGTTGATGTGCAGGGTTATATTTCGTTGATTGACAAAGGACAATATAATGAAGCAATTGCATTGATAAAAGAAACCAATCCATTACCGGCTATTTGCGGAAGAGTTTGTGTTCGTCCATGCGAAACTGCTTGCAGAAGAAATCTATTGGATGAAGGTGCTGCGGTTGGAATTGACTATATGAAAAGATTTGCTGCTGATTATGACCTTGAATCCGAAAGTAAATATATTCCTGAAATTAAAGAATCTACCGGTAAAAAAGTTGCTGTTATCGGTACCGGTCCTGGAGGATTGTCAGCAGGTTTCTTCCTGCAAAAAGAAGGACATCAGGTTGATATTTACGAAGCAAGTCCAAAAGCCGGCGGATGGCTTAGATATGGAATTCCCGAGTATCGCCTGCCTAACGACCTCCTTCAAAAAGAAGTTGATAATATTACCGATATGGGCGTTAAGATATTTTATAATAAAAAGTTAGGGGGAAATCTTAAATATAAAGACCTGCAAAAAAAATATGATGCTGTAATTTTAGCAATAGGTTCTCAAAAAGGCACATTGATAGGCTGCGAAGGTGATGATGCCGAAAATGTTTTTCCGGGTATTTATTTTTTGAAAAACATGGAGATGACAGGTCAGAAATATAATTTTAAAGGTAAAAAAGTTGCTGTTGTTGGTGGTGGAAATACAGCAATGGATTGTTGCCGTATATCCAAACGTTGTAATGCTGATAATGTTTATGTGATTTATCGTAGAACTGAAAATGAAATGCCTGCCAATCCGATTGAAATTCATGAATCAAAGCTTGAGGGCATTAAATATAAGTTATTGACAAACCCGTCAAGAATTAATAAAGACAAAGATGGCAAGGTGAAGTCAATAACCTGTCTGAAAATGAAATTAGGTAAACCTGATGCTTCAGGCAGAAGAAGACCTGTTCCGATTGAAGGTTCGGAATTTGAACTGGAAATAGATTATATCCTGGCAGCAATCGGACAGAAAACCGTTGTTAATTTTCTCGACGAAGTGAATGAAATAGCCAATGAAGGAGAATTAAAACTTAACAGATGGGGTGATATCGATGCTAATCCCTATACCCTCCAAACCGGTATTAAAAACGTGTTTGCTGCCGGTGATGGTGTTACGGGTCCCGCTACTTTAATTGAAGCTGTTGCACAGGCAAAGATTGCTTCAAGAAGCTGCAACCAGTATTTACATAATTTACCTGTTGAACCTCTATCAAAAGAATTTATTAGTAAAAAAGATAATTTCAAAACGCAGGTAATCGAAGATTATAAAGGACAATTTGCTGAGCAGAAGCGTGAAGAAATGCCAACCCTTGATCCTTCCGAAAGGATGAATTTCAAAGAAGTTGAATTAGGTTATGCAAGTGAAGATGTTGCAAAACACGAAGCACAACGTTGTTTGGAATGTGGCTGTACTGAAATATTTACCTGCGACCTGAAAAAATATTCCACAGAATATGATGTTGAACAAAAAAGACTAAGCGGAGAATATACAGAATATCAAATTGACTTCAGGCATCCCTATATTGAGATTGATAATAATAAATGCATCTTGTGTGCAAGATGTATCAGGATTTGCAGCGAAGTTGTAGGAGCTGATGCTTTAGGATTAGTAGATCGAGGATATGATACTTACGTAGCTCCGGGTATGGGGAATTCATTGCAGGATACTACCTGTGAATCATGTGGATTGTGTATCTCAACCTGTCCCACAGGAGCGATTACTGAAAATGTGTTGTTTAAACCAGGCCCCATAAAATTAGACCCGGTTGATACAATTTGTAATTATTGTTCCGTCGGATGTAAAATTACAATTAATCACAAAAGCCAATTTGTGATGAAGGTTACAGGAAAGGATGGTCAGATAAATAAAGATGGTAATTTATGTAAATATCCCAAATTCGGTTACCAATATCTGAATGATAATTCAAGAATTATAAAGCCATTGCTGAAAATTAACGGCAGGTTTGAGGAAATAAGTTTTGAAAAAGCTTATGATATTATAACTGAAAAGATAAAATCTGTTAAGCCTGATGACAATGTGTTTTTTGCCGGTGCACGCCTTACTAATGAAGAAATGTATCTGATTCAAAAGCTGGCAAGAGCAAGAGCAAAAACAAATAATGTTACAAGCTTTCATTATCTGAACCGTGGCATCGGATATGTTAATAATTCAGAAGCTAATGTACTTTTTGATCAGATTGAGGACGCAAGTAAAATATATCTGATAGGTTCTGAAATCAACAGAGATAATGCTGTGGCAGGATTTATGATCAATAATGCTCAGTATAAACATAATATTCCGGTTGAACTGATTACTGTTCATGAAAACAGCACTATGAAACATAAAGTTGATGAGGTGCTTGAAATAAAATCCTACTATCATTTTATTAAGGCAGTCAATTATTATCTTGTTGCAAATAATTTCCAAAACGGAATGTTCATCAAGGATAATTGCAAAGGTTTTGAAGAATACAAAGAAAAATTGCTGAAAGAAAATTTTGTTGAACTTGTTGAAAAATCCGGCGTTACGTATATGGATAAAATTGTGGAATTTGCCAAGGAATACAATAAGCAATTAAATGCAATTTTAGTATTTTCCGAAAAAGAGCTTTCTTCAAATACTTGTGTTGAATTATTTAATTTAGCTAAGATAACCGGAAAACTCGGTAAAACCTCAAGTGGCTTAATTTCATTAAAAGAAAAAAATAATTCACAGGGATTGTTTGACATGGGTATTTGCCCGACATTTGGAGTTGGAATGCAGGCTATTGATAATAAGGATTTTATTGCAAAACTGAAGAAAAAATGGAATACTAAAAAATTACCGAGTACAATAAATGTAAGTCAGTATAATTCGCTTGAAAAAGGAATTTTAAAAAACATATTTATTTTTGGTGAAGACCCTTTGGGATGTGCAAAGAATAAAGTACAGATTGCCGGTTGGCTTGCTATAGTTGATTTTGTTGTGGTGCAGGATTATTTTATGACAGAAACCGCAAAACAATCCGATCTGATATTACCCGGTTCATTACCTCTTGAATCAGGCGGAAGCTTTACAAACACACAACAAGTAATACAGGAATTTGATAAGCAATTTAGTTCAAAGGTTGAACACTTGTCATACCTGCAAATTGTTGATCTTTTGAAAAAACTCGGCTCAAAAGAAAAATCCGACTTACACGATATCAGAATGGAAGCTATATCATTATTGCCAACAGAAATTAATGCTAAAAAATATCAATTCGTTTTCACAAATATTGATAATAATAATCGTATTTTTGAATATGGTTGTGATTCCGTAAACGAACTATTTGAAAAGGAGTTTGAAGAAGCGTTTTATGTCAATAATAGTTAAAAATATTACAAAAACATTCGGCAAAAATAAAGCACTTGATAATGTGTCTTTTGAAATACAGCCGGGTAGGATAGTCGGATTGCTTGGACCTAACGGTGCCGGAAAATCCACAATGATGAAGATAATCACTTGCTTTATTCCTCCAACATCAGGTGAGGTGATTGTCAATGGTTTTGATATTTTTGAACAATCCATTGAGGTTAGAAAAAGAGTTGGTTACCTGCCTGAAAACAACCCCTTATACCTTGATATGTATGTTAAGGAATTTTTGTTTTTTATAGCAGGTTTACATCATTTAGGCAATCAAACAAAAGAACGGATTGCTGAAATGATTGATATTACAGGATTACATACGGAGCAAAATAAAAAGATTAGTGCTTTGTCAAAAGGTTACAGGCAGAGGCTAGGGCTTGCCCAGGCATTAATTCATAACCCCGAAGTTTTAATTCTTGATGAACCGACTTCAGGCCTTGACCCGAATCAATTGCTTGAAATCAGAAACCTGATAAAAGAAATCGGTAAAGAAAAAACAGTAATGCTTTCAACTCATATAATGCAGGAAGTTGAAGCAATTTGCGACAGAGCAATTATAATTGATAATGGTAAAATT
>JAUWSB010000223.1 GCA_030610255.1 Bacteroidota bacterium | reverse complement strand
TTCTTGTTTCATGATTTTTCCTCCTTTATTATTTGTTATTTTTCAATTGTCAAAGTTACGAGATAAACTTCTTCTTGATCATATATTTTATATTTATCCGGTACAACAAATTTACCAAATTTATTTAAAAGAATCATAAATTGTTTTTATTCATTGATAATGGCATATTAGTTTCCCATATTTCCCAGTTGTTAATAATTTCGCGAGCAACTACACTACCTACTCTATAAGCGTTCTCAATTGCAAGAGGAAAACCTATCCAAACATCATTAATAGATTCTTCAGCTGTTTTCCCTGGGTATTGTTGATCAAAATCACTTGCTGTTCTAAGAATCAAAATTCGGTTATATGAAATAATATTGGCGTCAGCTAATCTTTTTAAAGCAGTTAAAGCTCCGCTATCTTCCATACTTGTGGTATAATATGTTCCTTTTCCATCTGTCCATTTTTTTATCCACCAATCAGCCCAATCACTTATGATTTTACCATAAAAGAAGGTATTACCGGCAATATTATCCCCAATTGTAACAAACGGTTTTCGTCTTGCCTGAGAATTTTCAGAAAATTTATTTCGTATATTTTGTGCTTCGTCGGCATCTAATAATTCAACGTTTTTTGTTAATTGATATGCTATATGAGTTAGTGCTGAATCTAAACGAAAAACTTCCGAACCCGAATTCCAGTCATTATTATCACACCAAGGCTCATTACAACCCAATCTGAAACGGGCATATTCCCAATCTTCCGGTATTTCACGGGCATCTATGGCATGGCACAAATCTTTACTAACAACCCATTCCGACCAAATTGCTGAACCAATTGTACATACTTTGGGAGATGTTCCGGCAAGTCCTGCAATGATAAAGTAAGTGTTTTTTAAGTCAATATTCGGATTTAATCCTAATGCCATAATTGTTGAAGCTGCATTTGAAACTCCCATTCCTGCTATTATTAATCCTTGTCCTTTTTTGTTATAATATAAAGGTGAATATGCACCAGGAATTTTCATTTCAAGAAATAAGCTATCTCTCTCATACCATAATTGAGCTTCTCCGGCTTCATCTCCTGTTATTTCGCCTGTTTCAAACATAGCAATTGTTATTACCTTAAAAGAATGTTTCTGCGAATAAATGTTATTAGACAATAACATAAAAAACATAAGTGTAATTAAAAATGTCTGATTACTTGATTTTTTTTTATTTTCCATCATCATTATCAAATTGAGGTTCCATATCAGAAAATATTACCTGGCATCCTAAATGTTCACCGGAAATTTCTACTGATTTAGTTTTAAAATTATTTTTTATTATCAACCTTGCCATCACTTTAATATTATATGCTATAATTAATTCCGAAAATTGACAAAAGGTAACCCTGAAAAAGCATAAATATGTATTATATATAAATATTCTAAATAACATAATACTAAAATGTAAAATAATAAATTATCGTTATTTTATTCCATGCACTTTGCTCCAGGCGCCATGCGTTTTATGATATTCTTTAACTTTATGGACAGACTAATTAACACTATGTTTTTTTAGGTGTAAAAATATGTACTACTTTTATGAAAAACATCGGCAAATCACCTATTTTTATGTAGGCAAATCACCTATTTTTTCTTAGGAAAATTTTGATGATAAAATGAATTCGTGGCTTAATAAAACTCTTGAGGATTTAAGGTGCAAACGAGTGCCAGTTGGTGTAATATTACTAATAATTACGGGATTACAAGTTACGAGAATTCCAAACACGTAATCCGTAAACCCTGCTTGCCATGCATTCGGCAGGTTGGCGGCAGTCAGGCGTAATTCGTCAAATACATTTTAATAAATATCGTTAATCCCGATCCCGATGGCTATCGGGATTATCAATAATGGATCTTTTAAGAACCTGAAACTTAGCCTCTTACCAGCGTTCCAATCTCTTCTCCGGCAACAACTTTTTCAAGATTTCCTTTTGTATTCATATTAAATACAATGATAGGCAAATTGTTTTCCCTGCAAAGTGTAAATGCTGTCATGTCCATGATTTTCAGGTTTTTTGAATATGCTTCGTCAAAGGTGAGAGTAATGTATTTTTTGGCATTTTTATCTTTTTCGGGGTCAGCAGTATAAACACCATCCACACGTGTTCCTTTAAGTATAACATCTGCATGAATTTCAACCGCTCTTAAAGCTGAGGCAGTGTCGGTTGTAAAAAACGGATTTCCCGTACCTCCGCTTATTATCACAACATTGCCGTTAGCAAGATATTCCGATGCTTTTCTTCCGCTCATTGATTCGGCAACAGGGTCAATAGCTATGCCTGATAATAATTTGGTTTTTAAACCTGTTTTCTCCAAAGCCGATTGCAAAGCCATGCCGTTAATAACTGTTGCAAGCATTCCCATATAATCGCCCTGCACACGGTCCATGCCTTCACTTGCTCCTGACAAGCCTCTGAAAATATTTCCCCCTCCAATTACAATTGCAACTTCCACTCTTTTATTCACAATAGATTTAATTTCTCCGGCATATTCATCTAATCTTTGGGGCTCAATCCCATATTGACGGCTGCCCATCAAGGCTTCGCCACTAAGCTTTAAAAGTATCCTTTTATATTTCATAGATTACGGTTTTTATTGAATTTGAAAAAATCCCTGATTTATATTATAAAGTTATTAACACTTAAATTCCAAAACACAAGCACCAAATAACAAATAAATCTCAATTATTAAAATTACAATGACCAAAACAATTATTTTGACTTTTCTATGATTGATGAAAATATTTTCTTTAGTTCATTAGCTTCAATATAATTGGCATCAGTAGAACGCGATGCTTTTATAATTTGTTTTCCATCTTCAATATTTGCTATAGTTCTGGGTAATTTCTTTATAAAAATTCTAACATTTTTGGCAAACTGAAAGGTACCTCTTCTAAATCATAAACATGTTTTGAATTTGATTTTTGGGTCATTGGAATTCCTGCCTGCCGCAGGCACGGTATTTGTGTTTTGTTATTTGGTGCTTGTAATTTATTTCGTTATAAATTTCTATGAAGTATTTAATACAAAATTATTAATATTTTTCAT